>JAGREJ010000266.1:0-3456 GCA_020446595.1 Novosphingobium sp.
ACCAGCGCCTCGCCCGAGGGACCGTATCCTTCGAGCAGGCGGTCGGGGATGTAATAGTCTGCCTGGTGGCCGAGCATGGCGATGAGCTTCAGCAGCAGCGCGGCGCTGGTTGCGCCATCGACATCGTAATCGCCGTAGATCGTAATCGTCTCGCCGCCGAGGATCGCCTGCGCCAGGCGCTCGGCAGCGGCGTCCATGTCTCGAAAATTCGATGGATCGGGCAGGAAATTGCGCAGCGAGGGCGCGCGATGCCGCTCCAGATCGTCGTGCGCGACCCCGCGCGAAAGCAGCAATTGCGAGACGAGATCGCCTTCGAGGCTCACCGGCGAACCGTCCAGCGCCATGTTCGCGCCCCGCCAGCGCCATGCCTTGCCGCCAAGCGATTGGTCGTCCCAGGCTTTCGCTGCTGAACTGGTCGTCATTGCAATATGTTAATTTACCCAGAGCTGGTGTAAATTCCTATTTGTCTGCCAAGGCCATCGCATCCGGGTCTGCGATGGCACGTTCGAAGGAGTGAGGGCAAGGTCGGAGGTCGCGAGGGCAGGAGAGACATAATCACGCTGGCGATCATCTGGCACAGTAGGACCGGCGCGGCGCAGGCCATGGCTGAGGCAGCGCACAATGGCGCGGGCGATGGCGCACGCCTGATCGCGGCAGCGGAGGCGACTCCCGACCTTTTGCTCGCGTCCGGAGCCTATCTGTTCGTCTGTCCGGAAAACCTCGGCTCCATGACCGGCATGATGAAGGAGATGTTCGACAGGTGCTACTATCCGCTGCTCGGGCGCGTCGAAGGGCGTGCCTATGCAACGGCGATCGCAGCGGGGTCAGACGGCACGGGCGCGCAGGCGCAGATCGACCGGATCGTGACCGGCTGGCGGCTGAAGCGCGTGGCCAACCCGCTGATCGCAAACATGGAGGCGCAGACGCCCGAAGCGATTCTTGCCCCGAAGACGGTGGAGGAAGACATTCTGGACAACTGCCGCGAACTTGGTGCGGCGCTGAGTGAGGGAGTGAAGTTGGGAATTTATTAGGAGTTAACTGGTCCATTCCGGGGTCAGTTGTCGGCTGCGCACTTGTGACCCGAGCGCAATGCCTGCAACGGTTTCCGGCGGTGGGGCCGTATTTCAACGGTTTCATGAGGGGTTTGAACAAGGGGCATGGACGCAAGCCAGCCCGGTTTGTCTCTGCTTTTCGCCAAGGGCAAGCGGCCTTCGGTGAACGATGTCGAACGCCTGCTCGCGGCGTCCGAGATCGCCGGAGCGGCCGCCCATGTGAGCTACCGCCCGCCTGACGACAATGAGGGCCTGCTCGAACTGCTCGTCAGCGGCCTGACATTCGATCTTTGCGGGCTTGCTCCCGCAGAAGGGCTGGCTCTGCTCGAACCCGCGCATCGCTTTGGCCTCGAGGCGGGTGGGCACGACGGCGAACTCGAAGCGATTACCTTGCTGCCTGGCCATCACCTGTCGGGCGGCGCGGCAATGATCCCGGTGGTTCAGGCCATGCTCGGGCTTGCCGGACATATCGCCCTGCCGCTCGCGGTTGAGGCGGTATGCTGGCATCCGGCGCGGACATGGATGGAGCCGCAGTATTTCTCCCGTGTCGCACTGGGCTGGCTCTCTGGCGGGCCTTTCCCGGCATTGGGCCTGACCGCACTGGAGCATACAAGCGGGGGCGTGAGCAGTGAAGGACTCGCCTTCTTCGCCGGACAGGAACTGAGCGTGCTGCGACGCGAGGGTGAAAGCCCCGCCGATACGGCCAAGCTGGCGGTGCGGTTTATCGACTACATCGTTGCCAATGGGCCTTTCCGGCGCGAGATCGAGTTCGAGGGGCCGGACGGCGAGAACCTGCGCGTCACGACAAGCGATTTCGGCAAGCTGGCAGTGGTCGGGCGCGGCGGATGAGGCGGATCGCGGCACGGCTTCGACCACGGATTCCCTTCCGCTCGGTCAATCGCCGCAACCGGCCCGGCTACGATCCGCAGATGCAGCGCCATCACCTGTTGCCGTTCCAGATCATGACTTGCCAGCCATTGCGCCAGATGATCGACGTTCTCGACAGGCGCAGGCTTGGCTTTGACGATTTCCGAATCAACGGCCTTCTGCTCCCCGCGCACGAGGAGACCGCGCTCGCCACCAGCCTGCCGCTCCATCGTGGGCCTCACCGCCATTACAACGCGATGGTGATGGAGCGAGTCGGGCAGATCGAGCGCGAATGGAGCGTGCGGCGGGGTAGCCACGGCAATTCGGCCGGCGAGGACGCCCTGATGCGCCTCGCGCTGCTTCAGGCCGCGCTACGCCGCCGTTTGCTCGCCACGATGGGCAAGCGTCTGCTGCTCAATCGCCGCGATCCGTGGGGCGCAGCGGTCGATTTCTCCGACCTCGACGCCATGGCCGACGCGCTGTGGGGCGCGTCGGACCCGTTCAGCGACGTGATGCTTCCGGAGGTTCAGGCGGAAGCGGAATTGGCCGCGCTGAGCACCGCGCGCACGCTGGCAGTGGCGACGTCCGGGTGGATGCCGACGCCCCAGACAGTCGAACCGTCGGGCCGCGTGCATTCGACATAGGCCGCCGCCCGCGCATCCGATCCGCCCGACATGGCGTGTTCGGTATAGTCGCGAACGTCGAGCTTCACGTCGAACGTCTCGTCCAGCGCGGCAAGAATCGCCGAGATCAGGCCATTGCCGCGCCCTGAAACCGATTGTTCCTTGCCATCGACCACGATCTTGCCGGCGAAGATCCGGCTGCGGTCCGCTTCGCGCTTTTCCTCGTATTCGACGAGCTGGAAACGCTGTTCGCCTTCGAGGCAGTAGACCCGCTGGAACACCTGCCAGATGTCGTCGGCATGCAGTTCGCGGCCCAGCTCGTCGGCCAGTTCCTGCACATGGCGCGAGAAATGCGCCTGCATGCGCTTGGGCAGCTTGAGGCCCTGATCCTGCTCGATGACCCAGGCGAAGCCGCCCTTGCCGCTCTGCGAGTTGACGCGGATCACCGCCTCGTAAGTGCGGCCGAGATCGGCGGGATCGATCGGCAGATAGGGCACGGACCACATCTGATCGTTGCGCTGTTCCTGCGCGGCGAAGCCCTTCTTGATCGCGTCCTGATGGCTGCCCGAAAAGGCCGTAAATACCAGATCGCCGCCATAGGGATGGCGCTCGGGCACGGGCAACTGGTTGCAGTATTCGACCGTCTTGATGACCGCATCGATGTCCGAGAAATCGAGGCCGGGATCGACGCCCTGCGTATACATGTTGAGCGCAACGGTAACGAGGCAGCAATTGCCCGTACGCTCGCCATTGCCGAACAGGCAGCCTTCGACGCGGTCAGCGCCCGCCATCATGCCCAGTTCGGCCGCCGCAACGCCGGTGCCCCGGTCGTTGTGGGTATGCAGCGAGATCACCGCGCTCTCCCGGTTCGGCAGGTTGCGGCAGAAATACTCGATCTGGTCGGCATAGATGTT
>JAGREJ010000266.1:3464-6381 GCA_020446595.1 Novosphingobium sp.
TCGACCGTGGCCGGCAGGTTGAGGATGATCGGCCGGTCCGGCGTGGGCTGGACGATCGCCATCACCGCTTCGCAGCACTCGATCGAGAAATCGAGTTCGGCGGTCGAGAAGGTCTCGGGCGAATATTCGAAGTGCCAGTCGGTCTGCGGATATTTCGCCGCCTGATCTCGCAGCACTTTCGCGCCCGCTTCGGCGATCTTGCGAATGTCCGACTTCTCCATGCCGAACACCACCTGACGCCACAGCGGCGAGACGGCATTGTAGAGATGGACGATGGCGCTTTTCGCGCCTGCCAGCGCTTCGAAGCTGCGCTCGATCAGGTCCTGGCGCGATTGCGTGAGGCCCTGGATCATCACGTCATCGGGAATGCGCCCGGATTCGACGAGTCCGCGAATGAAATCGAACTCGGTCGCTCCGGCGGCGGGAAAGCCGACCTCGATCTCCTTGATGCCGACCTTCACGAGCAGGTCGAAGAAGCGGTTCTTCTTCTCCGCGCCCATCGGATCGATCAGCGCCTGATTGCCATCGCGCAGGTCCGTTGAGAGCCAGCGCGGGGGCTTGACGATGGTGCGGCTGGGCCACTGGCGATCGGGCAAGTCGATCTGCGGGAAGGGTCGGTATTTAACCGAAGGATTTTTCAACATTGTCATGATTCTGGCTTTCTGGCCTGGATTGCTGCGATGGTTTGTTTGTTCAGTCCCCTGAGCGGTGCGCGCCGCATGGGAACGACACGCCGCATCACGCCCAGGGGCGTGTAAGTCGCAGAGTAAGGTCCAGTCGGATTGCCATGGGGCAGCCTATGGGGATTGGAAAAGGCGATGTAAAGAGGCAAGGTTGTCGCTTGAATGCCATTCGTTGCGATGGGTAAGGGGAAGACAGATGCCGAGAATTGCACCGATTCCGTGGGAAGACCTGTCCGATGCGCAGCGGGCATATATGGAGGCGGGCGAGCAATCGGGTGCCTTCACCGACCTGATGCCGGTGCGCATTCTCGCCTATGCCGACCATGACGAGCCGCCCGAAGATGGCGACCGCCACCCCAACTTTCCGAACCATCTGCTGGGCGGCAGACTGCTCGAGATGCTGCGTATTCGTAGCGCCCAGCTGGGTGGTTGCGCGCCGTGCAGCGCATCTCGCAAGGCCGGAGGGCTGACCGACGAGGACGCGGCGTGCCTGATCGATCCGGCGTCCATTCCCGGCGTGACCATGCGCGAGCGGCTGGCGCTGGAATTTCTCGACCTGCTCGCGAACGATCACCATGCCATCGACGATGCGTTTTACGCGCGGCTGGCGGAGCACTTCACCACCGCTGAAGTGGTCGAACTGGGGACCACCTGCGGCGGCATGATCGGCATGCACCGGTTCATGCACACGCTCGATCTCTTCAACGAAGGCGATCCCGTAATCGACTACGATCCCGCCCAGATCGGCAAGACCTGGTCGGAGCTCCACGGGCATGAGGTGAGCGCGGAAGCCGCCGAATGACCGACATTCACCGCGCGCCGGTAGCGGTGCCGGAGGCCGAGCTGGACGCCCTGCGCCGACGCATCAGCGAAACGCGCTGGCAAGAGCGAGAGACAGTCGATGACTGGTCGCAAGGCCCGCCGCTTGCCGCCATGCGCGATCTGATGGCGTTCTGGCGGGATCGGTACGACTGGCGCATGGCCGAGGCGCGGATCAATGCATTCAATCCATGCGTGACCCATATCGACGGGCTGGACATTCATTTCCTGCACGCCCGCTCGCCGCATGAGCACGCCTTGCCGCTGGTCATCACGCACGGCTGGCCCGGGTCGATTGCCGAATTTCTCGATGTCATTCCGATGCTGACGAACCCGACCGCATTCGGGGGCATGGCTGAGGACGCCTTTCACGTCGTTGCGCCATCGCTGCCGGGCTACGGATTTTCCGGAAAGCCGGAAAAGGCGGGCTGGAAAGCGGACAGGATTGCCCATGCCTGGGCCGAGCTGATGCAGAGACTTGGCTATGGCCATCGTTGGGCCGCGCAGGGTGGCGACTGGGGCTCGGTTGTGACAACCCTGATCGGGTGCTTCGCGCCGCAAGGTCTGGTCGGCGTTCACACCAACCGCCCAATGTATCGCCCGCGCCCCGGCGACCGCGATGTGCAGGGGCCGGACTATGACCGCATGCGCGCGCTCGACAAGGCCTACAAGGACGAGGATGCGGGCTACATGCATCTGCAAAGGAGCCGCCCGCAGACCGTGGGCTATGGCCTGGTTGATTCGCCGGTCATGCAGGCGGCATGGATATACGAGAAGCTGTGGCGCTGGACCGACCATGACGGCGAGCCCGAACAGGCGATCAGCCGAGAACGCATGCTCGACAATGTGGCGCTCTACTGGCTGACCGCGAGCGGCGGTTCCTCGGCGCGGCTCTACTGGGAAGCGAGCGGCACTATCGCGAATTCCGATCTCACGGTCGGCGTGCCTGCGGGCGTGACGATCTTCCCGCGCGAAATCTCCTACACCCCGCGCGACTGGGCGAGCCGCGTGCTGCCCGAGATTGTCTACTGGAACGAGGCGGAGAAGGGCGGCCACTTCGCCGCATGGGAGCAGCCGGAGATATTTGCACGTGAAGTGCGGGCGTGCTTTGCCTTGATGCGGTGAATCTCCTCCCCCGGTGGGGGAGGAGAGAGTTGGCCTCAGTTCTTTTCCTTGTCGACCAGCTTGTTCGCGCCGATCCATGGCATCATCGCGCGCAGCTTGGCCCCGGTTTCCTCGATCGGATGCGCGGCGGCAGCCTTGCGGCTGGCTTTCAGTTCGGGCTGTCCGGCGCGATTGTCGAGAACGAAGTTCTTGACGAAGCGGCCCGCCTGAATGTCGGCGAGCACGCGCTTCATCTCGGCCTTGGTCTGGTCGGTGATGATCCGCGGGCCGGTGGTGATGTCGCCGTATTC
>JAGREJ010000267.1 GCA_020446595.1 Novosphingobium sp.
GTCGGAAAAGCCGATGGCGTGAACCACGAAGTCGATGGTGGGCCAGGTCGCGGCGAGCGTTGCGAAGGCGCTGTCCAGCGCGGCCATGTCCGAGACGTCGCAATCGATCAGGAACTGGCTACCAAGGCTCTCGGCGAGCGGCCTGACCCGTTTTTCCAGCGCCTCGCCCTGATAGGAAAAGGCAAGCTCGGCGCCATGCGCGCTCAGCTGCTGCGCAATACCCCAGGCAAGCGACTTGTCGTTTGCCAGACCCATGATGAGGCCCCGCTTGCCTTGCATCAATCCGCTCATGTGCACCTGTCCATCTGCATCTACTGTTCGCTTTCGCCCGTCCCTGCGTCGATGGCGCCTTCCTCCGGCACGACCGCAAGGGCGGCATTGAGCGCTGCGCCCACGACAACTCCAAAGCCGACCAGCCAGAAAAAGAAAAGCGCAATCATCACGCCCGCTAGGCTTCCGTAGGTCAAATCGTAACTGAAGAAGCGCCCCAGCACAAAGGGCAGAACCTCGATGAGAAAGGTCCACCAGACCGCGATCAGCAGCGCGCCGGGCCACTTCGGATAGGGGCTTCCCTGATATTGCCGGGGTGTCAGAGTCCTGAACAGCACGAGGATCGCGCCAAACAGAATCACGCCGGAGATCAGCCGGGTGAAGGCCAGTCCGCCGACCACCTCGTCAAGCGCCGGAAAGAAGGCATAGACGAAATGCTCGACCGCGGTCATCGCGACCTGTGCGCCGAGCGCCAGCAGCAGGAGGACGACCGCGCCGAAGATGAGCCCGATCGAATCGATCCGGTATTGCCAGAAAGCGCGCGCCGCCACGGTGCCGTAAGAGCGATGGAGGATGTCGCGGATCGTCTCGATCAGGCTGCTCGCGGTCCACAGCCCGACCGCGCCGCCCAGCCACAGCAGCCATCCCTCCCGCGCCGCGACCACGTCGCGCGCCACCGGGCCGATTGCACTGCCCACCGCGCGCGGCAGCGCGACAAGGATGGCGTCGATCGAAGCCTCGCGCTGGCCCTGCTCGCCGATGATGGTCACGATGGCGGCCGCGGCGATGAAGAACGGGAACAGCGAAAGCAGCGCCATGTAGGCGAAATTGCCCGCATGGACGAAGCCGTCGTGATAGACGCCCGCCCAGACCCGCTTTGCGACCATGAAGACCCGTGTGCCCGGCCCCGCCTTACGCAGGACCTCGTTCTCGATCCTGCCGCGAAACGAAGCGGCGCGCCGGCGACGGGCCTCGGGCGAAAGATCCAGAACCCCGCCAGGGCTGTCCTCGTCGTCATCGGCCACTAGCGACGTCCTGCTTCCATCGCCCGGCCTATACTCCGAGCTTGGCGCGCACCGCCCGCTGGTCCTTCCAGCCTTCGAGCCGGGAAGCGAGATCGTCATCCTGTTCGGGAAGCATGATCTCGACTGTGACGAGCTGGTCGCCACGGGTTCCGTCCTTGCGCGTGAAACCCTTGCCCTTGAGCCGCAGGACCTTGCCCGAACTGCTGCCCGCCGGGACGGACAGCATGACCGCGCCTTCCGCCGTGGGCACTTTCACTTTCGCTCCATTGAGCGCCTCGTCGAGCGTGACCGGCAGGTCGAGCCGCAAGTCGTCGCCTTGCCGGGTGAAAAAGGGATGGGACGCGATCTGGATCGTCACCAGCGCGTCGCCCGCTCCTCCCGGCCCTTGCTCGCCCTTGCCGGTGAGGCGCATCTGGGTGCCGTCTTCGACCCCCTTGGGCAGCTTGAGGTCAATGGTCTTGCCGTCGGCAAGGGTGATGCGCTGATCGGCGAGGCGCGCCGCATCGGTGAGCGATACCTTGAGGCGGTATTGGACGTTTGCGCCCTTTGGCGCTGCGCGGGGCCGAGCGCCACGGGCTCCGCCGCCCATTCCACCCATGCCGGCGCGTCCGCCGAACAGGCCTTCGAATATGTCGCCGAGATCGACCGCCTCGCCGCCGCCAAATCCTTCTGTGCGAAAGCCGCCGCGCCCACCGCCGGGACCGCCGCCGAAACCGAAGCCGCCGGTGGGATTGCCATCCATGTCGATCTCGCCCCGGTCGAACTGGGCGCGCTTTTCCTTGTCGGACAGCAGGTCGTAGGCCTGGGTCACTTCGCTGAACCGGTCGGTGGCTGTCGGGTTATCCTTGTTGGCGTCGGGGTGCAGCTCCTTGGCGAGCTTGCGATAGGCCGACTTGATGTCCTTTTCGCTCGCCCCGCGCGCGACGCCGAGAATGGAATAGGGGTCCTTGGCCATGATCAGCTAGCTAAGTGTTCACAGGCGCGAGAACAAGTCACGCAAAACGCGTGCGGCGCGTGAGCGTCGCTTTTCCGTTCGTGCCGACCCGTGCGCGAGGCACAACAGGGCATGATTGCCGGGGATCAATGCGATGCAAACCGGCTCTGCCTCAAAGGGGGTTGCGCCGGGGCGCAAAATCCGGTTCGTCATTCCGCAAGTGCGAACGATTTCCGACAGAACGGGGCAGACTTTCAGGTGCAGCCAACAGATCAGATCGAACTGGTGCATGACGGCGATCCCTTCGCGGTGTTCGACCGCTGGTTCGCCGAGGCGCGCGACAGCGAGCCGAACGACGCCAATGCCATGGCGCTGGCCACGGCGAGCGCCGATGCCGCGCCATCGGTGCGCATGGTGCTGCTCAAGGGCCATGGGCCGGAAGGCTTCGTGTTCTATACCAACGCGCACAGCCGCAAGGGGCGCGAGATTGCCGCCAATCCGCAGGCGGCCCTGCTTTTCCACTGGAAGAGCCTGCGTCGGCAGGTCCGCATCGAAGGTCGGCTGGAGCAGGTCGATGACACAATGGCGGATGCCTATTTCGCCAGCCGCACGCGCGATTCGCAGCTTGGCGCGGTGGCATCGGACCAGTCCGCGCCGCTCGATGCGCGCAAGACCTTCCTCGACCGTTACGAGGAGGCTGAAACGCGTTTCGCGGGCGGAGCGGTGACGCGTCCGCCGCACTGGACCGGCTTTCGTCTTGTGCCTCACGCCATCGAGTTCTGGCTCGACCGTCCTCACCGGCTCCATGAACGCCACCGCTTCGAAAGGAGCGGGTCCGGCTGGAGCAGCACGATGCTTTTCCCGTGAGTTTCGACGCGAATTCCCTGCGGCGCAGCGCCGCGCTGGCCAGCATTTCGGTTGCCTTGCTGTTGCTCGCGCTGAAAGGCTGGGCTGCATGGCGCACCGGTTCGACCGCGATGGTCGGTAGTCTGGCGGACACCCTGCTTGACCTCGTGGCGAGCGTGGCGACTCTGACCGGAGTCTGGATCGCCTCGCAACCGGACGACGAAAGTCATCGCTTCGGGCATGGCAAGGCCGAAGCCATTGCCGCGATGTTCCAGGTCGTGCTGATCTCGATTTCCGCACTGGCGATTGCCGCGCGCGCCATCGAGCAATTTGTCGCCGGATCGCGTACCGAGGCCGCGGCCGAAGGCATCGGCGTCTCGCTGGTCGCCATCGCCGCAACCTTCGCGCTGCTGACCTGGCAACGCTATGTGATGCGCAGGACCGCGAGCATCGCGATCGAGACCGACCACGTCCATTACCAGTCGGACCTGCTGCTCAACCTTGCGGTGATCGCCGCGCTGGCGCTCGATCAGTATGCCGGAATTGCCGGTGCCGACCCGCTGTTCGGGTTCCTGATCGCCGGATGGCTGGGCTGGAGCGCGTGGCAGGCGTCGCAAAAGGCAATCATGCAATTGATGGACCGCGAATGGCCCGACGAGAAGCGCCTGCGCTTTCTCGAAGTCCTGGCGCGCAACCCGGACCTGCGCGGCGTGCATGATCTGCGCACACGCACTTCGGGCAACCGCGATTTCGTGCAGTTTCATGTCTGGGTCGATCCGGCGATGACCGTGCGCGAGGCGCACAGGGTGATGGACGATATCGAGCGGCGTCTTCACGCCGAGTTTCCCGATGTCGAAATTCTCATCCATCCCGATCCGGACGGCCTGATAGACGAAGTCGGCATTGCCGCGCGCGATGTGCTGCCCGATGCGCCATCGCCCGGTTGAGCCATGCCGCAGTCGGTTCCCTACTGGCACGTCGATGCTTTTGCCGCCGAGCCGTTCTCCGGGAACCAGGCGGCGGTGATGATTCTGGAGGAGTGGCCGGACGATTCGGTACTTCAGGCGATCGGCGAGGAGAACAATTTCGCCGAGACCGCTTTCCTCGTGAAGGATGAATCCGGAGAGGCGGATTGGCAATTGCGCTGGTTCACCCCGGCAGTCGAGATAAGGTTGTGCGGTCATGCCACTCTGGCTGCCGGTGCAGTGCTTTTGCAGGACGGAAGCAATGGCGATGCAGTGCGTTTCCGAACGCGCCAGGCGGGCATTCTGGAGGTGCGCCGCACCGATTCAGGCTTTGCCGTGGCGCTTCCGGCGATCCCGACCGAGCCGGGGGCGTTCCCCGAAGCGGTCGCCGCGCTGGGCGCGGAGCCGCTTGAAGTCTGGCGCAGTGCGGATCGCTACAATGTGTTCCTGTTCGGATCGGAAGCGCAGATCCTCGATCTTTCGCCGGATTTCCGCGCACTGGCGGCCCTGGGCGACGACCAGTTCATCTGCGCTGCGCCGGGCGAGGAAACCGATGTCGTCAGCCGCGTTTTCGTGCCCGGCGCTGGCGTGGATGAGGACTCCGTAACCGGCTCGGCCCATGCCGTGCTGGCCCCGTTCTGGGCCGATCGGCTGGGCCGGGACCGCTTCGCCGCCTTTCAGGCTTCGGCGCGCGGCGGGCATTTGACCTGCACGCTCGACGGCGACCGGGTGTGGCTCGAAGGCCGTTGCGTCACTGTCGTGGAAGGGCGCTTCTTCCTCTAGCTTCGCGGGAACAGCGCGACGAGATCGCCCATCCTGCGGCGCAGTTCCTCGCGCTGTTCGCTCGGTGTATGGCCAAGCCGCACCACCGTGAGCTTCTGCTCGGGCGAGCCGATCACATACTGGCCGAGATGGCCGATGCAGGCGAACAGGCTCTTGGGTGCGCGTTCGGGGAAGAGTTGCGCGCTGCCGTCGGCCGAGCGTTGGTTGAGCCACAGATGCGCGCCATAGCCGGGGTTTCTTGGGCTCGGCGCGCGCATGAACTCGATCCAGCGACGCGGGATGATCTGCGCGCCACGCACAGAGCCGCCGTGGCGCAGAAACTCGCCCAGTTTGGCCCAGTCGCGCGCGGTTGCGTGGAGCATGCTCGATCCGACGAAGGTTCCGGCGGCGTCGAATTCCGGAGCCATCGAATCCATGCCCGCCGGATCGAACAGGCGCGTGCGCAGAAAGGTATCGACGGCCTGACGCCGCCGTTTTGGATCCTCGCTGCGGGTGAGCGCGCGTGTGGCGATGTCCGACAGGATCACGCTGGTGGCCGAAGAATACTCGTATTTCGCGCCGGGT
>JAGREJ010000268.1:0-1845 GCA_020446595.1 Novosphingobium sp.
GCCTTCGTAGATCTGGCGGCGACGGGACATTGGCTTATCCTTGATGCGCCAACGTGGCGCGAGAAAGACCAAGCCCCGGCGCTGGCAATCTTCGGATCGAGACTGCGCGGCCGGGGCTTGCGCGTTATATAGTCGATGGCCGGGCAAAAGCAAATTGCCGGGGCGCATGCTGGCGAGGGAATGGAAGCACAATGGCTGTCGAAATCGAGGCATTGACCGGGGCGCACATTCTCTCCGCCATCGATGAACTGGCCGCGCTTCGCATGGCCGTGTTCGCCGAGTGGCCATACCTCTACGATGGCGATGACGCGTACGAGCGGGACTATCTGCGCGAATTCGTCGAGGCTCCCGACGGTGTGCTGGTTGCGGCGCGCGATGGCGAGCGGATTGTCGGTGCTGCGACGGCCTCGCCGATGTCGGCGCAGAAGGCCGAATTTCGCGCACCGTTCGAAGCGCGCGGGATAGATACCGAGCACCTGTTCTACTTCGGCGAAAGTGTCTTGCTGCCCGAATATCGCGGGCAGGGGATCGGGCACGCCTTTTTCGACGCGCGCGAGGCGCAGGCGCTGAAATGCGGCGCGCGGGCGGCGACCTTTGCCGGTGTTGTGCGGGCCGACGATCATCCGGCGCGGCCCAAGGACTATCGACCGCTTGACGCTTTCTGGAGGAAACGCGGTTACGCGCCGGTCGAGGGCTTCGTCACGCAACTGGCGTGGAAGGAGCACGGCGAGGCGGACGAAAGCCCCAAGCCGATGCAATACTGGCTGCGCGAGTTTCGGTAGCTCATTTGCTATGGCGCCGCTCGATGTAGAATTCCCTGGAGGCTGCCCTAGGTCGCGTGGACAATTTCCAGCCCCGACCAAGGTCAGGGGTCAGGCAACGCGATTGAGCGTTAGAATGTCGCAAATGTCGGGAAAGCGGACATTGGACCTTGGCATAAAGTCCGACAGCGTCAGCCGTTAGGTTTTCGCCGGTCCGTAGCCCCGATGTGCGTCCTCGATTATTGGGGAATTGGTCCACCGGCCATCGCGCATCTGCCGCCAGCCGCCTTGAGCCAGCGCCCCCCCGTCCACGAGGATCGTATCCCCTGTGACCCATGCAGCAAGATCGCTGGCAAGGTAGACTGCTGCGCCCGCCGCATCTTCCGGGCGACCATAGCGGCCCAGCGGAAACCAGCGCGGCACGTAGGGCTGGTGTTCAAGCTTCACTGATTTGACGATCTGGATCTGCTCTGTCTCCGTCGTTTCGCAGGCGATGGCGTTCACGCGGATCTGTTCAGGGCCGAGTTCGCAGGCGAGGCTCTTGGTGAAGGCGCCGATGCCCGCCTTGAACGCGGCATAGGCCACTCCCAGCGGATAGCCACGCAGACCCTCGACCGAAGACAGGCTGATCACGCTGGACCCCGGAGCGGCGGCGCGCAGCAGCGGCAGCATCGCATGAGTGACGAGGAACACGTGGCGCAGGTTGATGGCGTAAAGACTGTCCCACTCGTCCTCACTCGAATCGGCAAACGGCTTTACCAGACCCAGGGAATCGCCGACGTTGTTGACGAGGATATCCAGCTTGCGAAATCTTGCCTCGACCTCCTCGGCGAGCGACCTGACCTGTTTGGAATCCGTTACATCGGCCTCAATGACAAGGCATTCGGCGCCCTGTCCTTCGAGATATTCCCTTACGGATTGCGCCCTCTGAGCATCCCTCTCGGCAATGACCACTGCCGCGCCAAGCTGGGCATATGCGTCGGCGATGGCTCGACCGATGCCGCCGCCGCCACCTGTAATCAACGCCACCTTTCCGCGAAAATCGAGCAATGTCATCCTCCATAAAATCCTGGTGGTTCGAAAC
>JAGREJ010000268.1:1893-3449 GCA_020446595.1 Novosphingobium sp.
TTACTGTCAGACTTCAAGTCCTTCTTACGGCATACCGGTGTCACCTGCACGGGTTTTACTACGTGTTTTCATGAACTTCTGCGCGTGGACACTCATGCGGACACCTGTCACTTGTGTCACCCTGGCGAGCCGGGACCGCCGTCAATAACTCTTCGGCAGGTCGAGCACCTTTTCGGCGATGAAGCTCATTATGAGCTGTTCGGTAATCGGCGCGATGCGGGTCGCCGCCGCCTCGCGATAGAGCCGCTCGACATGGTATTCCTTGGCGTAGCCCATGCCGCCATGCGTGGCGATGGCCTGCCACGCGGTATCGTGCGCGGCGCGCCCGCCAAGGAACTTCGCTGCGTTCGCTTCCGCGCCGCACGGCCTGCCGGTGTCGTAGAGCATGGCGGCTTTCTGACACATCAGCCAGGCGCTTTCGATCTGCATCCAGCGTTCGGCGAGCGGATGCTGGATGCCCTGGTTCATGCCGATGGGCCGGTCGAACACCACGCGTTCGCGTGCGTAGTTCGCCGCGCGGCGCAGGGCGTCGCGGCCGATGCCGATGGCCTCGCTACCGATCAGGATGCGCTCGGGATTGAGGCTGTGCAGGATGTAGCCGAAACCCTTGCCTTCCTCGCCGATGCGATCCTCCTCGGGCACGAACAGATCCTCGATGAAGATCGCATTCGAGTCGACCGCCTTGCGGCCCATCTTGGGGATGCGGTGGACGTCGATGTTGGTGCGGTTCAGATCGGTGTAGAAAATCGTGATGCCATCGGTCTTCTTGGCCACGTCTTCGAACCTGGTCGTGCGGGTGAACAGCAGGATCTTGTTCGCGACCTGCGCGGTGGTGGTCCACATCTTCTGGCCGTTGACGCGGTATCCGCCGGGCACCTTCTCGGCGAAGGTCTTGATCCGGGTGGAATTGAGTCCGGCGTCGGGCTCGGTGAAACCGAATGCGACCTGATCCTGCCCCGCAACCAGACGGGGAATCCAGCGGGCTTTTTGTTCCTCGGTGCCATAGAGCAGGATCGGGTGCGGACCGAACAGGTTGATGTGGATCGCCGAGCTGGCGGCAAAAGCGCCGCCGCAGGCAGCGACCTCGCTCATCATCGTCATCGCCTCGGTGACGCCAAGCCCCGAGCCACCGTATTCCTCCGGCATGGTGATGCCGAGCCAGCCGCCTTCGGCCATGGCCCGGTGGTATTCGCGCGGAAACTCACCGTCGTCGTCGCGCGCCAGCCAGTAGTCGTCGCCGAACGGCGCGCAGGCCGCGCGCACGCCTTCGCGAATGGCGTCGAGGTCTTCCTCGGTGGGCAGCGGGCGCGGCTCGCTCAAGCGGTGTCTCCTTGTGGGCGTTTCATCATCAGCGCGCCGCGAACGGTGCGGCACACGACTTCGTCGTTCTGGTTGAGGCCGAGGTGCTCGAAAGTGACGATGCCTTGCGTGGGGCGCGACTTGCTCTCGCGCAGCTCCAGCACCGTGGTGCGGGCATGGATGGTGTCGCCTGCGAACACCGGTTTGGGAAAGGTCGTTTCGCTCATGCCGAGATTTGCGACGGTGGTGCCAAGCGT
>JAGREJ010000269.1:0-2898 GCA_020446595.1 Novosphingobium sp.
TCGCCTTGCAGGACGGCCAGCACCGGCAGCAGCAGGAAGGCCCAGACAGGGATCAGGATCGTTACCATCGACAGCCAGCCGGTCGCCAGTAGCCAGTATTGTAGCGGAATGAAAAGGTAGAAGGCGGCGACGACGGCGCGATGGTCCTCGGCGCGGGTCGGCGTGATCGAGAGGAATTCGCGCAGGCAATAGAAGCTCACCAAGGCGAACAGCACGATCGTGACCAACTTGCCGAAGGTGAAGGCAATCGCGAACACCGCGATCATTCCCCACCACGCCTTGATCCGGGCATTGAGGTTGTCGACGGTGGCGCGGCCTTCCTCGCTCCTCACCCGTAGCGAAAGCACCAGGCCGACGAGCGAGGCAAAGAGCAGCAAGCCGACGACACCGCCGAACAGGATCGCCATGGTCGGGCTGATCGACAGGCCGGGGAAATGGTCGAGGTTCATGCCGCCGCTGCTCCTTCGGCCATGTCGCAGACGGCCTGTCGCGCGCGGTCGAGAAAATGCTGCTTGTCTTCATCTTCGGCCAGCACCACCGGCGTGCCGAAATTGGCGACGCAGCTTATCGGCGCGGGGAGGATCGCGCCCTTGGGATAGGCGCGCGAGAGATTGGCGAGGTAGACCGGCACCAGTTCGGCTTGTGGGTAGTCGCGTGCCAGGTGCTGCAGGCCCGCCTTGAACGGACCGGGCAGCGTCTCCTTGCCGCGCGTGCCTTCGGGAAAGATGATGAGCGACTCGCCGCTGTCGAGCACTTCGCGCAAGGGCGCCAGCGGATCGCGGCTGCGCCCGCGCTCGACCAGCACGGCATTGAGCACCTTCAATGCAATGAAGCGGGCCAGCGCATTCCTGCCCCAGTAGTCGGCGGCGGCGACCGGGTGGGTGGTGCGGCGCAGGGCCTCGGGCAGGCTGGCGCACAGGATCACCGTATCGAGGTGGCTGCCATGGTTGGCGAAATAGATGCGTTGCCTTTGTTCGGGGCCGCAGCCGCGCCAGCGCGCATGGCCGCCGACCAGAAAGCGGGTCAGCGCGAACAGCACGTTGCGGACCAGCCAGGCGGTCATCCGTGCCTGGCTTTCAGCAGGCGTGCGATCCGCAAGGTGCGCACTACGCAGGTCACAAGCGCACCGCCAGCAATGACCCACAGAATCGTCGTCATCACGGGCTTGTCGGGAACGATAGCCATGCCGATCGCGCCAAGCGTCAGCGCGAACATGCGATGCTGTTTCGCCATCGGTCCGACGAAATCCTGCGCGAGCCCCAGCGCGCCGCCGTTCGCGCGAATGTAGGCAGTGGTCACCGCGAGGATCGTCGCGCCGTAGCCCAGTTCAGGCTGGCCGCAGCCATAGCCCGCCGCGACCAGCAGCAGCGCATCCTCGATCCGGTCGGGCAATTCGTTGAACAGCGGCCCGGTGGCGCTGGCCTTGCCCTGTTCGACCGCGACCATGCCGTCGAGCATGTTGGCGAGCAGGCGCAACTGAATGCCCAGCGCGCCGCCAAGCCACAGCCATGGGTTGTCCGGCGCAAGCAGGAAGCAGGCCGCGCCCGCCGCCGCGAACAGCACGCCGATGGTGGAAATGGCATTGGGCGAGAGGCCCATGGCTCCGAGGCCGCGCGCCATGGCCTGCGCCCATCCTGCCTGCCGCGTCTTCAGCGGTCTGCGATTGCCTTCGTCCGCCACGTCGTCCCCCCAACACGCCTGCGTGACAATAGCCGATTGATCGCCAAATGCATTGGCGAAATCGCATGCGGGTTGCTTACAAATTGCGACGAATTGGGGGATTGCCCAAACTTGCGATTTGAGCTTTTGCGAATGCAATCAATTAGCAATAAGGATTGTTCGCATGCGCAAATGGCACCGCTGGCTGTCAGTGTTTTTCGCCCTCTTCCTGCTCTGGATAGCGGGCACCGGCCTCGCCAGCCATGTCACCGCGCTCTGGCCGGAGGCCGCCGCCTCGGCGCCTGAACCGCCGCCGCCCGGCTGGCAATGCCCGGAAGGATGGCGCTGCCGCCCGCCCGCGCCCGAAGGATCGATGCGTTCGCTGGTGGGCCTGTTTCATCATCTCCATTCGGGCGAGAGCTTCGGTCCGGTCGGAACCGCGATCTCCATCCTTTCGGGGCTGGCGCTGGCCTTCTTCTCGATCAGCGGCATCTGGATGTATGTGCGGATGTTCCGCCGCCGCCCGCAGGGCGCGCGCAAGCTGTTCTGGGACTGACCGGCCCGCGCCGGACGACAAGGCCCTTGCGTAGCCGGGCGGTTGGGAGGAAGCTGACCGCCGGGAAAACGAGAGGAGCCATGATGTCACTGCCAGCGATCCGCCGCGTCGTCACAGGACTGGACGCTCAAGGACGCTCGTGCGTCGTGATCGACGGGCCGGTGCCGCGTGTGACGCCTGCCGCCAACCTCGTCTGGCGCAATCACGCGGTGCCCGCCGACAATTCGGGCAGCGCCGATACCGGTGGCGGCTATGAGATGGAGCAGCTCCACGATGGCGGGGTGAATTTCATCCTCACCGAGATGCCGCCGGGCGAGGGCGCTGAGGCCTTCATGCACGCGACCGACACCATCGACTATCTGGCGGTGATGTCCGGCGAAATCATCATGGTGCTGGAAACGGAAGAGGTAGTGCT
Source organism: Novosphingobium sp. (assembly GCA_020446595.1). Lineage (GTDB taxonomy): Bacteria > Pseudomonadota > Alphaproteobacteria > Sphingomonadales > Sphingomonadaceae > Novosphingobium. The sequence goes on from JAGREJ010000269.1 coordinate 2,631, forward strand.
GCGCGCGGGCGACCTGATCGTCGATCGCGGCATAGTTCACGGCTGGCGTAATGACGGGAGCGAGGTGGCGACAATGGTTTCGGTAACCGTCCCCGCGCTGCCCGTGGGCAAGGGAAGGACAGTTTGACATGACAGGGATAAGCAATCGCCGCGTCGTTTCGGGGCTTGGCCAGGATGGAAAGAGCGTAATCGCGATCGACGGCCCGGTGCCGGAAGCGGCCAGTCTGGCAGGCGGCACGCGCCTGATCTGGCGCACGGGCGAAGTGCC
>JAGREJ010000269.1:2952-7922 GCA_020446595.1 Novosphingobium sp.
CTGTCCGGTCCCGGCACGATGTTCATGATCCAGAAGTTTCCGCCCAGTCACGGCGATGGCGAGCCGTTCTGGCACGCCACCAATTCGATCGACTACATCACGCTGGTTTCGGGCGAGGTGGTGTTCGTGACGCAAAGCGGCGAGACGACCCTGCGCGCGGGCGACGTGCTCGTCGACCGGGGAATTGTCCATGCCTGGCGCAACGATTCCGATGCCGACGCAGTGGCAACCATCGTCATCGTTCCGGCCCAGCCGGTCGGCGAGGGGAGAACGGTGTGACCGACGCTCCCTCCGGCGAACGCCTCGTCCTCCACGGCATGTCGAGCCCCAATGTCACCAAGGTGGTGTTGATGCTCGAGGAATGCGGGCTCGATTACGAGCTACGCCATGTCGCGGTGTTCAATCAGGAGCAGTTCACGCCGGAGTTCCTTGCGCTCAACCCGCTGGCCAAGGTGCCGGTGCTCGAGGATCCGCTGCTGCCGGGACAGCCGCTCGCCGAATCGGGCGCGATCCTGTTCTGGCTGGCCGAGCGCGAGGGCAAGTTCCTGCCCAGCGCCGCCGGTCCGCGCGCCGAGACGATGCAGTGGGTGATGCACCAGATGGCGAACTATGGCCCGATGCTGGGTCAGCTCAACCACTTCACAATGGCGCTGCAGGCGGGCAGCGAGCCCTATGCGACCGCGCGGTATCGCGCGCAGGCCGAGCGGCTTTACCGCCTGCTCGACGACCGGCTCGCCAGCCGCGAATGGCTTGCGGGCGGGGCCTATTCGATCGCCGACATGGCCATGCATCCCTGGGCCTTCTATCTCGAACAACACCAGTTCGATCCGGCCGACCATCCCGCGATGGTCGCCTGGCGCACGCGGATCGCAGAGCGCCCCGCCGTGCAGCGCGCGCAGGCCCGCATTGCCGAGGCGTTCCATGCGAAAATCGGTGCCAGCATGGAGAAGGCGAGCCGCGAAGATTACGAGCGGTTCTATGGCATCGACGAGGGCATGCCGCCGGCCAAGCTGGCCCGCGTTCCGGATTGATCTCGGCAGATGTCAGAACACATCCGTTTGTGTCGAGCGTTGTCGAGACACGATTTGATCCGCGCCTCTCGACTTCGCTCGAGGCGAACGGATAATGTTGATCGCAAGCCCCGCACCGGAGTGGAAAACTCATGACGCCATGTAGGAAACCACGCACCGAATCCCTATCTTGGTAGGTCTGCGCAATCACAGAAAAGAAGGCCCGCCCGATGCCCCTGCTCGAAGCCCGCAAGACCTACAAACCCTTCGAATATCCGTGGGCCTACGAATACTGGAAGAAGCAACAGCAGGTCCACTGGCTGCCCGAGGAAGTGCCGCTGGGCGAGGATTGCCGCGACTGGGCGCAGAAGATTTCCGAGCATGAGCGCAACCTGCTCACCCAGATTTTCCGCTTCTTCACGCAGGCCGACGTCGAGGTGCAGGATTGCTACCACGACAAATACGGCCGCGTGTTCAAGCCGACCGAGATCAAGATGATGCTCACCGCCTTCTCCAACATGGAGACGGTGCACATCGCCGCCTATTCGCACCTGCTCGACACCATCGGCATGCCCGAAAGCGAATACGGCATGTTCCTCGAATATCAGGAGCTGCGCGACAAGCACGACTATCTCCAGCAGTTCGGCGTCGATACCGATGAAGACATCGCCCGCACCCTGGCCATGTTCGGCGGCTTTACCGAGGGGCTGCAACTGTTCGCCAGCTTCGCCATGCTGATGAACTTCCCGCGCTTCAACAAGATGAAGGGCATGGGCCAGATCGTCTCATGGTCGGTGCGCGACGAGAGCCTGCACTGCGAGGCGATCACCAAGCTGTTTCACACCTTCGTCAAGGAGCGCGGCTGCCTGACAAAGGCGGTGAAGGAAGACATCGTCGATTGCTGCCAGAAGACGGTGCGGCTGGAGGACGCCTTCATCGACCTCGCCTTCGAGATGGGGCCGGTGCCGGGGATGACCGCCAAGGACATCAAGAAATACATCCGCTACATCGCCGACTGGCGGCTGCGGCAATTGGGCCTGCCCGAGATCTACATGGTCGACGATCACCCGCTGCCGTGGCTGCAGCCGCTGCTCAATGGGGTGGAGCACGCCAACTTCTTCGAGACCCGCGCGACCGAATATTCCAAGGGCGCGACCCGCGGCGACTGGAACACTGTCTGGGCGAATTTCGACCAGCGCCGCAAGGCCAAGGCGAACGACGAGGACGAGGCGGAGGATGACGGTCCCGGCCTGTTCGACCAGGGCAGCGGAGCGCAGGCGGCGGAGTAGGGGGCTCAGAAAAGCGACGATTGCGTAGTTTCGTTCAGCCGAATTAATCCCACCAACAGCCATTGGTTCTTGGTGTTGTTCTCAATGTTCCTACGACTGTGGGTGCTAAGACCGAGAACGATCCCAGCCTTAAAATACTGGTCTTCATACTTTTCTTTGAGAAATGAGACTGCTCTGCTTTCCCCATATTCTCGATCAAATCGATTAAATGCGGCTACGGTCTCCCAATCATCGCATTCTTGCCTATGTGAGCAGCGATCTTGGTCTTGCCAATGTAGTACGAATTGCATTCGACATGGCTTCAGCGGTTCTACCACTTCATCTTCTTCGAGAAGCGACAATTGATCTGCGAGAGCCTTGTGTTTGAGCGTCTCGGACTCAAGTTCTTGCTGTGATTTGAGTTGCGCCTCCAAACGAATTGAACGTGGCCTAATCAACGTTAGCGATTCACGTCGCTCGTCAGCCTCAGATAATGAACCCCGAACAAGGGGAGCGAGGAAATCTGCCCGCTCGGCACTCTTCATTCGGCCTTTGGCGGTCAGCGATTTAGAAATGACCTTCTGGCTTTCCGACCTCTTATCATCCTTGGGTCGAACAAAATCGTAGGAAATCCACTCCCAGCGGGCGAATTTTTGCTCATCTTTCAGGAGCCGAAAAGGGACGGGATATTGCCGTCTCCATTTCTGATCTCGGCCTACACCAGCGCAACAAACAGTCTCGAAATATTGGCTAGATCGATGCGGTTGCGCCTTGATCAATATCACGCATTCGTCGGATTGAGGTCCTGCCAGCACCCTCTTTAACCCCCAAATGCCTGGCTTTGAGATCCAGACTAGTCTCTAAATGATCAGCTACCATCTTACGGTGGCATTTTGTTTGATCACGTTCGAAGCACATCAAGCAAATACGATGATTAAGTGCTAAATTCTCAAGTTCAGCAAGAGCTTCTCTTGCCAGACTAGTCTCCATAACGCCATTGAAAATGGCACGGAATTGGGCATAGTTGCCCTTGCGAGCGGCCTCGCGTCCCTCCTTTGGGTCTCCGAGAGCGGGAAGATGCAAATAATCAATGCCCGCTTCTGCTAACGCGTCATTGAGCGCAGATTTTGAAAACCCAGGCCGCCTGGACTGTGCCCTGTCTCGAATATCGACGAGAATGTCGATTTCACCGAGCTTTAGAGTGGCGATGAAATCCGGTAAACTGGCACGCTCGTAACCGATCGTTGAAACCATGTGACGCTCCTTGTCCCCTCTAAGGAGTAGATGGCAGATACCAAGGTTCCGTTAACCATCAAGTGGTTTGCGATATGGCGAATCTGGCGCGTGCTGACACGAGTGTTATTCTGGGACCAATTATTCGTTAGTTCTCAACACCAACTCCCCCGATACCCCTTCCACCGCTCCGCATAGCCTTCGCGCACCAGCACTTCGCCCAGGCTCTCGCCGTCGCGCGAGAGCACCCGCAACAGGCGACCATACCTGTCGGTATCCGCCGCGCCGAAGCCCTGCTTCCTGATTGTGAACGGCCCGTCATTGAGCAGCGCGGTCAGCCTCGAAGTCGCCTTCTCGGCCAGCGCCGCTTCACTCGCACATTCTGGCTCCGACAGTTCCGGCGTGTTGATGTCGGCAATCCTGATCTTGTTTCCGCGATACCAGATAGTGTCGCCATCGACGACGCAGGTATAGCGCACCGGGCCATTGCAGCGGTCGAACCGCGCGCTCACTTGCTCTAGCGGCGTCTCGCCCGACACGTCGAGCGGCACCGCCCAGCCCGGAGGTCCGCCGTCCCACAGGAACACGGCGGTGAACACCGCGAGCGGCCCGACTACGAACCACGGCGTCCACGGCGAAAACGTCTTGCCGCGCCCACGCCGCGCCTTGGGCCGCGAGGACTTGCGTGCCTGCTTCGCCAGCTCCGTTACATAGCGATAACGCCTTGCCATGCGGGGCAGGGTAAGCCCGGCACGGTAAAGGAAGGTTCAAGCGCCTCCTTCGTCATGCCCGCGAAAGCGGGGATCCAGTCTGCCGCGGTAAGAAGCTGGATCCCGGATCAAGCATGTCCTGAGCCTGACGAAGGGTCCGGGATGACGACGAACTGGAACGCCCCGCGCTGTCCTACATCGCTCGCCCATGACACACTCTCGCGCATGACCCGCGTCTCGCAATCCTGCCGCAAAAAGGCCTGTTCGCTCCCTGTGCACGGGCACAGCCGGACCGGTCCGTTTTTCCGCCAATGCCGCATGTGTCATCCTGAGCCAAATCGCGGCGAATTTTCAGCAGGTTACAGGGCGGACACGCAGGTGGACGCATGTCACTTGTGTCACCCTCGATTTTTGTGGGGCCTCAGTCGCCGGTGGGATTCCTTGTTTTGCCTCAAGCGCCTGCGCTCCGCGTTCGTCATTCCCGCGCAGGCGGGAATCCAGTCGAAGAAGGAAACAAGCTGGATCCCGGATCAAGTCCGGGATGACGAGGAGCTGCGAAGTGCCTGCTTCCCTTCCGCGTCTGCCGCGCTACGGTCCAACCAGAGAATCAGGAGAGAAGACCAATGCTTAAAGGCCAGAAAATCCTCATCACCGGACCTGCGGGACAGATCGCCGCGCCCATCACAAGGGCGCTCGCGCCGGACAACGAGGTGTGGGGCATCGCCCGCTTCAGCCAGCCGGAAAGCCGC
>JAGREJ010000270.1 GCA_020446595.1 Novosphingobium sp.
CTGCGCCCACATGTTGCCGAGCAGATCGGCGCGGATCGGGCCGCTAGCGGCCTGAACCTCGTCACCGTATTTCTCGTTGAGCTTGGTCCGGGTGTAGCAGTGGAGCTGCTCGTAGAGCGGCTTCACTTCCTGCCACAGCTTCTCGGTCAGCGCCGCGAACTCTTCCGGGCTCATGTCGTAATTCGAGCGCCACAGCGCGCCTGCGTCGGCATAGCCCAGATCGCGCGCGCCCTGATTCATCAGCTCGACGAATTTGGTGTAATCGTCCTTCATCGGCGTGCCGACATTGTCGTGCCAGCTTACCCACATTTCCTTGAGGAGCTCCGGATCGCGTTCGGTGAGCATCCGGTTCTCGATGTCGTTGCCGCTGATCGGCTTGCCGCCGACAGTGCCCTGGCCCTTGCCGTAATTGCCCTGCATCTTCGCCTGAAGCTCCGACACGGCGTCGGCGCCGCCCGGCGCGACCGGCGCGACCGTGGCCAGCCCGGTGCGCGCCATCGAAAGCTTGCGCGCGGTATCGTAGTCCAGCCCATCGACATTCGCGTATTTCGCCGCCTCGACCGCCGTTGCGACCGCTTTTTCGGTCCAGCGTGCATTGGCGTCGGCAGTGAGCTTCTCGGTGTCTTCGGTGATGAAGTTGAGGTAGACCCAGTCGGCCCGCCCGGCCTTGATGGCGAGATCGAGCAATTCCGCCTCGGCATCTTCGACAAAGGTCTTGGCGTCCGCCGCGGTCGGCGCGGGCGCGGCATCTTCGGCAAGCGCGGGCTGCGATGCCAACGCGCAAACGAGAGCCATCGACGAGGCGATGGCCCGGACATGTTTCGATTTCATTTTATGCGACCCTTCTGATGAGGATTGATGTCGCCCTGCTGGCGCAGGAGCCCGCCGAAATCAACCCCCGAGAAACTCCGCAATCGCTTCGCCAAGGTCCGGTTCGGTCACCGACGACATATGCGTGCCGGGAACCTCGACATAGGTCGCCTGGGGCAAGGCGGCGGCCAGCGCCGGCGCGGAGCCGTTATCGTTGTCCTGCGCTCCGCAAACCACCAGTGTCGGCATGCCGAGGCGCTCCAGCGCCGCGGGGGGCGTGTCCTGCACCGACATGAGCAACATGCGCGCGGCGCCCCGGTCGACCTTCATGGTGCGCATGAAGCTCTTGGCCATGTAGGCCGGATCGTCGGCGCTGCGGATTTCGTCGAAGCGGTCGATGGCGTCGACGAAGAAGGCGCTGCGCCTTTGCCACTCGCCCAGCCCTTCCAGCCCCATTCCGCCGAGCACCAGCCTGCGGGGAGAAAGCCCCGCCAAAATCGCCTGCACCGCCGTGCGCGCGCCCAGCGAGAAGCCGACCAGATCGAACTTCCCCGCAACCAGCCCCAGCCCTTCGGCAAGCGCGAGCACATCCTTCACGAGCACGTCGGGCGGATAGGCCTCAGCGTCCTGCGGTGCCTCGCTTTCGCCATGGGTACGCAGATCGGGCATGATCGCTTCGAATCCGGCATCGACGAGCCGTTGAGCGTGGCCGAACTTGATCCAGTTTACCTGCGCGCTTGAAAACAGGCCATGCATCAGCAACACCGGCCTGCCTGCTCCCATGCGATGCACGGCAAGCCGCGCGCCGCCCCAGCCTTGCAAATATTCCGCCATGGCCGCGTGATAGCAGCCGCCGCCCACCGCGCAACTCGCGAGCGCGCTTGCCGTTACTAAACAACCTTACTATGTGCGCGAGATGGGTTTGACACTCGCTTCGATCGGTGCGCAGGTGACGCATGGCTGATGCCGATCCCGCATTCGAGACCGATACGGTCGATGCCGATACTGCTCCGGGCGCGGCGCCGCGCGCCAGGCGCTGGCGCGGACGCCTCATCATGTATGGCCTGCCGCTGCTGCTGCTGATCGGCGTCGGCTATTACTGGCAGAGCCTGCAAGGCAAGGTCACGACTGACAATGCCTACCTCAGGCAGGACAAGGTTTCGGTCGGCGCCGAAGTTAGCGGACCGATCGCGCAGACCATGGTGAAATCGGGGCAGGACGTCAGCGAAGGACAGGTTCTGTTCCGTATCGATCCCCGACCCTATGAAATCCAGCTTGCGCAGGCCAATGCCGCGATCGCTTCGGCACAGGCCAACGTCACTGCTCTGGCCAATTCCAGCGACTACACCGGGGTCGATATTTCCGCCGCGAGGGAAGACATCGCCTTCGCTCAGGCGACCCTCGCGCGCCAGCGGGCGCTGTGGCAGCGCGGCTTCACCACCAAGGCGGACTACGATGCGGCCGAGCATGCGGTGAAACAGGCCCGCGAGGATCTGCGTCAGGCGCAGGCCGATCAGCAGGCCGCTCGCGCCAAGCTGGCGACCGGTGCAGCCGTGCCGGGTCAGAACCCGCAAATCGCCGCGGCCATGGCGCAGCGCGAAGCGGCGCTCCTCAATCTCTCGCGGACCACGGTTCGCGCGCCGAAAGCGGGACGGGTGGCTCAGGCTGACCGCTTGCAGACCGGTCAGCAGGTCATCACCGGCCTTCCGGTGCTGACCATCGTCGCAAACCGGCAAAGCTATGTCGAAGCCAACTTCAAGGAAACCGAGCTGGCAGACATGCAGGTTGGCCAGCCCGCCAAGATCACCTTCGACGCCTATCCCGATCTCGAGCTGAAAGGCCATGTCGCCTATCTCGGTGCGGGAACCGGATCGGAATTTTCGGTAATTCCGGCGCAGAACGCGACCGGAAACTGGGTAAAGGTGACCCAGCGCGTGCCTGTGCGGATCGCGATCGACGACAAGAGTTCCCGCCAACTCATCGCTGGCATGTCGACCCACGTTACGGTCTACACCGACGGCCGCAAGCGTTAGGCGCAGGCTGATGGCCAGCGTTTCGGCCGGAGGCAAACCGGGTGGCGAACCGGCAGGCGTGAGTCCGCACGGATCGCTGGAAGCCGATGAACCGGCGCTGGCTACCGAGAATTACCCACTCGCCACCCTTGGCCTGATGCTCGCATCGGTCATGCAGGTGCTCGATACGACCATCGCCAACGTGGCGCTGCCGCACATGCAATCGTCGCTTTCGGCCTCGACGGACTCGGTCACCTGGGTGCTGACCAGCTACATGATCGCCTCGGCCGTGGCGACGCCGGTCACCGGCTGGCTTGCTGACCGGGTGGGCGCGCGACGGCTGTTCATCGTCGGGCTGTTCTTCTTCATTGTCGCCTCGATGCTGTGCGGCGCGGCGCGCAATCTCGAACAGATCGTCATCTTCCGGGTGATCCAGGGAATCGCGGGCGCCTTCCTGCCGCCGCTCAGCCAGAGCTTCATGCTCGATACCACCCGGCCGAGCCGCCATCCCACGGTCATGTCGATCTGGAGCGCGACAGTCATGGTCGGGCCAATTGTCGGGCCGCTGCTCGGCGGCTGGCTGAC
>JAGREJ010000271.1:0-3762 GCA_020446595.1 Novosphingobium sp.
GCGATCTCGCCCCGGTTGGCGATGAGAAGCGAGGCGATCACCGGCCGCTCATCCCTGCTTTTTCCTCCGCGAGTTCCCGTTCCACTTCGCTTTCGGCCTCCTCAGCCGCCTCGTTCATCCGGTCGATCACCCGCTTTTCCTTCGGGCTGATGAGATAGCGCCAGACACCATAGAGATTGATCGCCAGCATGATGCCGTTCTGAAACGCCAGCGCCATGTTGGACTGGATGAAGCCCGCCGCGATCCACAGCAGCGAGACAATCGAAAACAGCACGAAGCCCATGCCGGTGCGGTGCCTGCCAAAATCGCCCGCGATGAGGAAAGCCGCGCCCATGGCGCAGATCGCGGCGGACCACTCGATGACATCGAGCGGTATCACCTCGCGCCGATCAACTCGCGGCCGATCAGCATGCGCCTGATCTCGTTTGTCCCCGCGCCGATGTCGAGCAGCTTGGCGTCGCGCAGGAAACGCTCGACCGGCCAGTCCTTGGTATAGCCCGCGCCGCCCAGCGCCTGCACGCTCTCGGCGGCGACACGGAAGGAATTTTCGCTGGCGAGCAGGATCACGCCTGCCGCGTCAAAGCGCGTGGTGTGGCCCGCATCGCAGGCCTTGGCGACCGAATAGGCATAGGCCCGCGACGATTGCATTGCGACATACATGTCGGCCACCTTGGCCTGCATGAGCTGGAATGTGCCGATCGACTGGCCGAACTGCTTGCGCTCACGGACATAGGGAATCACCACGTCGAGGCAGGCCTGCATGATGCCTATCGACATGCCGGAGAGCACGACCCGTTCGTAATCGAGCCCGCTCATCAGCACGCCGACGCCCCCGTTGACCGGCCCCATGACGTTCTCCTCGGGCACCATACAGTCGTCGAACACCAGTTCCGCCGTGGGCGATCCGCGCACGCCCAGCTTGTCGATCCGCTGGCCAATGGAAAAGCCCGGCATGCCTTTTTCGATGATGAAGGCGGTGATGCCCCGGCTTCCGGCGTCGGGCGTGGTCTTGGCATAGACCACCAGCACGTCGGCATGGCTGCCATTGGTGATCCAGAACTTGGTGCCGTTGAGCCGCCAGCCGCCATCGACCCTCTCGGCCTTGAGCTTCATCGACACGACGTCCGAGCCTGCTCCCGCCTCGGACATCGCGAGACTGCCGACATGTTCGCCGCTGATGAGCTTGGGCAGGTATTTCGTCTTCTGCTCGTCGCTGCCCCAGCGGCGGATCTGGTTGACGCACAGGTTCGAGTGCGCGCCGTACGACAGGCCGACCGCGGCGCTCGCGCGGCAGATCTCCTCCACCGCGATCACATGGTCGAGATAGCCGAGGCCCAGTCCGCCCCATTCCTCCTCGACCGTGATGCCGTGCAGGCCCAGCGCGCCCATCGGCTCCCACAATTCGCGGGCGAAGCGGTCCTCGCGGTCGATCGCATCGGCGAGCGGCATGACCTGCTCGTCGGCGAAGCGGCCCGCCGCCTCGCGGATCATCCGCGCGCTTTCGGTCAGGTCGAAATCGAAGTCAGGCGTAACGCGCATGCGATAATTTCCTCTATCCGCACTCGGTCTATCATTCTGGCCGCACTTTGCCATAGACTGCATCCGCCCCTGGCCGGGGCGCGATGCAGGAGAGGAATTGCGGCATGCTCATCGAACCCCATCCCATTAACGGTATGGAATACGCCGATCAGGGTGACGGCGTCGTCAAGGTAACCGATCACAAGTCGGGCCGCTGGGGCAGGTTTCGCTATGACGGCGTGTGGCTCGAAGGCGAGCTCAGCCATGCCGACCCGCATTTCCTGTTGTTCATCGGTGGACCCAAGCTGCCGCCGGAAATGGACATCTTCTATGCCATGGCACCCCTGCCACTGGATTCCAATGCGGCGCAGGCCGGCTACGGCATCCAGCCGACCGAGTCCGACGATGCGCCGCGGGCAGAACGGTCGGTGCTGATGTATGTCGGCGATCCGGGCGTGGAGACCGACAAGGGCATGCGCTCGTCAGCTTACGTCGATCAGCAATATATCCTCGACAACGACCGCAGGCCCGAACTGGTCCCCGATGTCTATCGGCTGGAAAACCCGATGCAGGGCGGGCCGGAAAAGATCCCGACCGACCGTTTTCACGAGCAGAAATTTCACGATCTCGAGGTGGAGCGGATATGGAAGAAGACCTGGCAGATGGTCTGCCGCGAGGAAGATATTCCCGAAGTCGGCGATCATCACGTCTACGAGATCGCGCACCTCTCTTACATTGTCGTGCGCTCGGGCGAGAACGAGTTCAGCGCCCATCAGAACGTGTGCCTGCATCGCGGCCGTGCCCTGTGCGACCGCCACGGCAGGGGCGCGCGCGAGTTCCGCTGTCCCTATCACGGCTGGAGCTGGAAGCTCGACGGCAGCCTCAAGGAAATCACCACCGAGTGGGATTTTCCCGGCGTTCGCGAGGACGCGGGCCAGCTTCCCGGCGCGCAGGTGGCGACGTGGGGTGGCTTCGTATTCATCAATCCCGATCCTGATGCCGAACCGCTGGAGGACTATCTCGGCCCGGAAATGATCGCGCATTACGAGAAGTTCCGCTTCCGCGACCGTTACAAGCAGGCGCATGTCCAGCGTGTGATCCGGTCCAACTGGAAAGTCGTGATGGAAGCCTTCATGGAAGGCTATCACGTCATCGGCACCCACCCGCAGATCATGGTCGCGGGCGGCGGCGATTCTGCCGACATCCGTTACGACGTGTTCGGCAACTGGGGACGTGCGCAGCACGTCAGCGCCGGTAGCGCCAGCCCGCAGCGCGGTCGCTACATCACCAAGGAAGAGGCGCTTGCGCAGTTCCAGGGCGCGGCGGATTTCAATCGCGAATTCCTGCGCGGCATCCTTGGCGACGAGGTCGAGGAATTTTCCGACGCGGAAATCAACGATCAGGCGTTCTGCGACCTGTTTCCCAATCTCCATCCCTGGGCGGGCTGGGCGCGGATCGTGTTCCGCTTCCGCCCCAACGGTTCCGATCCCGATTCATGCATCATGGATGCGATCCTGCTCGCGCCCTGGCCAAAGGACACGCCAAGGCCCGCACCGGCGGCGATCCGCTATCTCGGAGAAGACCAGTCATGGTGCGAGGCGCCCGAGCTGGCCATGCTGGCGCGGATCATCGATCAGGATTGCCTGAATCTGCCAAGGGTTCAGGCCGGTTTGAAAGCGAAGCAGCCGCCTTACATCTGGTATTCGGCCTATCAGGAAGGCAAGATTCGCAATTTCCACAAGAACTACGGAAAGTGGATGGGATTGAACGACTAAGCCATTCCTGAGGCGCGAACGGAAGGAGCTTGTGGCGCGCTGGCATTGCGGCGAGGCCGCGCAGTGCCTATTGAACGGCGATGTCCGGAGACATACTCGACAACAAGGGGCGCGGCGAAGCGTCGTGGTCCTGGCCGGCCATCCATCCTGAAGCCAGGCTTTTCGTCGCGATCAGCGCGGTCGCATGCCTGATTACGGCGCTGATGGCATGGGAGACGCTGGCATGGCCGCTTGGCCTGCTGACCATCTGCATCGCCGCCTTTTTCCGCGATCCGAAGCGCACGACGCCGCGCGAGGAGCGTTTCATCGTCGCTCCCGCCGATGGACTGGTGACTTTGATCCAGCAGGTACCGCCGCCGCGTGAGCTGACTTTCGACGATGGCAGCGGCGCGCCGGTGATGGGGACCGATCCGGTCACGCGCGTGTCGATCTTCATGAGCGTGTTCGATGTCCACATCAATCGCGCGCC
>JAGREJ010000271.1:3826-5756 GCA_020446595.1 Novosphingobium sp.
GAGGACAACGAGCGCCAGCACATCCTGATCGAACGCGGTGACGGGCTCGCGCTGTGCTTCACGCAGATCGCGGGACTGGTAGCGCGGCGGATCGTGCCTTTCGTCAAGCCCGGCGACATTGTCGCGGCGGGTCAGCGCGTCGGCCTGATCCGCTTTGGCAGCCGGGTCGATGTCTACCTGCCCCAGGGAACCGCGCCCAAGGTGCTGATGGGCCAGCGCATCGTCGCGGGCGAGACCGTGCTGGCCGAGATCGGCGTGGACGAGACGATCGAGGGCGTCACCCAGTGAACGACGAGGTTCCGCCGCGCGGGCCGAGGCGAGGCGTGCCCAAGGGGCTGACTCTGCGCGCGCTGGTGCCCAATGCGATCACCGCGGCGGCGCTATGCGCGGGCCTTACCGGCATTCGTTTCGCCATTACCGGCGACTTTCGCATGGCAGTGGCGGCGGTGATCTTTGCGGGTGTGCTCGACGGCATCGACGGCCGGATCGCGCGGCTGCTGAAAGCGCAGTCGCATTTTGGCGCGGAACTCGACAGTCTGGCCGACAACGTGTCGTTCGGCGTTGCTCCGGCGCTGGTACTGTTCATGTGGTCCCTGCAGGACGTTCCGCGCTTCGGCTGGTTCGCCGCGCTGGCTTTCGCCGTGGCGATGGCGCTGCGGCTGGCGCGCTACAACGCGCGCATCCAGATGCCCGATGAGCCGCGCAAGCTGGCGGGGTTCCTGACCGGGGTGCCCGCGCCAGTCGGCGCCGGGCTGGCGTTCCTGCCGATGTATCTTTCGTTCGTGTCAGACCTTGCGGTGTTCTCCAATCCGCTGCTGGTGGGCGTCTGGCTGGTGGCGATAGCCTTGCTCGCCATATCCAACCTGCCGACGCTGAGCTGGTCGAAGCTGAGGCCCCGGCGCAGCATCCGACTGGAAGTGATCCTGGTGGTCGGGCTGATGGTCGCGGCGGCGATCACCGAGCCGTGGTGGACGCTGGTGGGGATTTGCGTGGTCTACCTCGCGCTGATCCCGGTCGGCGCGATTGCCTATGCCCGTGTCAGGCGGCGGCTCGCAAACCGGGATTCGGAGCAGGTCGACGCGTCCTGAACTCAGGGCGCAGCACCGTTCCGGCGCGATCGACTTGGATCGCGGTGGTGGTGACGCGCACTGTCTGTTCCTGCACCTGCCAGCGCCCGGCATCGCGCAAGGCCAGCACCGCAGGCCAGTAAGCCCGCAGTGTGGCCGCGATCGTCACCACGGCGAAGGCCGTGCCGGTCGCAAACAGGGCGGCAATCAGGATGCTGGTCATCATCGTCGCATTTCCTTTCACAGGCCGCTTGCGCAACCCTGTGCGCAGGCTGGGGAGCACTTGTGGAGAACTCGATTTCGTTCTACAAACGTTCCATAGAGCCTATGTTCGATATTTGTTCCAGGCTGTCAAGCAAGATTTTCCTGAAATGTTCCGTTCATGGAAATGGGGCTGGATTTGCCTTGGCATTATCGCTAAGGGCACTTCCGCCTTGTCCAACGCTTCCATTCCGGCAGCGCGACGCAGGGTAAATCCACACGGGATGCGCTGACATACCGGTGCCGCAGCGGAACACGTCCGCACGGTTCCAGCATCCCGGAGGCACAACCGGAAAGGAAATGACTATGGCGGCTCCCGTCGTCACCATGCAGCAATTGATCGAAGCCGGAGCGCACTTCGGCCACCAGACCCACCGCTGGAACCCCCGCATGAAGCCCTACATCTTCGGGGCACGCAGCGGCGTTCACATTATCGACCTGTCGCAGTCCGTGCCGCTGTTCGCGCGCGCGCTCGAATTCGTTTCGGCGACGGTGCAGGCCGGCGGCAAGGTGCTGTTCGTCGGCACCAAGCGCCAGGCGCAGGAGCCGGTCGCGCAGGCCGCGCGCGCCTGTGGCCAGCACTTCGTCAACCACCGCTGGCT
>JAGREJ010000272.1 GCA_020446595.1 Novosphingobium sp.
ATCTGGGGCGCCTTCAAGTTCCGCAAGCAGGATCTTGAGGGCATGGGCTTCACCAAGGAGATGGCGGGGCTCGAGAACGATCCCGACATGGCGCTGGTCAATCCGAATCTGACCGACGGCGCCTATTACGGCCCCTCGCGCGGCCACCTCTTCCCCAACTATGCGAGACGCATCGGCATGCCGCGCGCCTATGGTTATGGCGCATCGATGGGTTCGTGGGTGACCGACTATCTTGCCGGTTGGGCGGGCGAGCACGGTGCGGTTCACCATGCCTTGTCCAACTATCGCGGTCCGGCGCTGACGGGCGACATTACCGTGCAGACCGCAGAGGTCGTGGACAAGACAATTGACGACGATGGGCGGTATCTGGTCCACGTCAAGCATCGCATGACCAACCAACTCGGCACGGTGATGGCGACGGGGACCGGGCAGATTATCCTGCCAAAAAAGCCCGATTGAAGTGGAGAGACCCATGACCGATCTCATCAAGGCCGATTTCGGCATTCGCCAGTGCCATGCGCGTTTCGCCGATGCGGTCTGGCGGCAGGACGCGGCTAGCTTTGCTGGCTGCTTTGCCGAGCACGGCGAATGGAAGATCGCCGGGATGCACTTTGCGGGGCGCGGCAAGATCGAGGAAGCCTTTGGCCAACTGGTCGGACGCTGCACTCGCGTCCATCTCGTTACCGGCCTGCCGATGCTGGCCGTCGAGGGCGTTGAAGTGCTGGGTCGCAGTTCCATGACCGAATTTGCATGGATGCCCGATGGCACGCAGGCCATCAGCATCGGCATGTATCACGACCGCTATGTTGAGGAAGCCGGTCAATGGCTGTTCCGCGAACGGTTCTGGTCCTTCAAATATCGCGGTCCGATCGATCTGTCCGCCGAACTCGCGCCCACTCCCGACTATGGCGTGTTCCCCGAAAGGCCCGCCCCGGACGAGCAGACCTACGTCCGCAAGGCGTGATTCCGCTCTGGCCATCGCACAAGCGATAATCCGGCTGGCTAATGTGCATGGCCGCATCGGGAAGGGCAAATTGTCCTGAGCAGCAAAGCCGGGAATCGTCATGGCCCTGAAGAAAAGCGATGTACCGCCCATCGACGAAATCGATGTCGAGGCAATGGTGGCCCGTTATGCTCACGAACGCGAGCGGCGGCTTCGCAAGGAGGGCGCGCGCGCCTATGTGCAGCCCAAGGGCGACAACCTGCCGGATTACGGCGTGGACCCGCACACCGAGATCGCTCCGCGCGAACCGATAGAGCGCGAGATCGACACAGTCGTGCTTGGCGCCGGCTTCGGCGGTGTCCTGGCTTCCTATTACCTGACGAAACAGGGCGTGGACGATTTCGTCCTGCTCGATACGGCGGGCGATTTCGGAGGGGTTTGGTACTGGAACCGTTATCCCGGCGTGCAGTGTGACAACGATGCCTACTGCTATCTCCCGCTGCTGGAAGAAACGGGCTTCATCCCATCCAGGAAATTCGCTGACGGCTGGGAAATTCAGGGGTATATTCGCCAGATCGCCGAGCATTTCGGCTTTGCCGACAAGGCGCTGTTCCACACGCAAGTGACGTCACTGGTATGGGACGATGCGACGGGACGCTGGCAGGTAAATACCAACCGTGGCGACCGGATCAGGGCGCGCTTCGTCGTGATGGCGAACGGCGTGCTCAACATGCCCAAACTGCCCGCGCTGGAAGGTATCGACGCGTTCAGGGGCAAGCTGTTCCACACCGCGCGCTGGGACCATGACTATACCGGCGGAAGCTGGGACTTCCCGGTTCTCGACAAGCTTCACGACAAGACCGTCGCCATCGTCGGCACCGGTGCGACGGCGATACAGGCGGTTCCGGTGCTCGCCGAATACGCCAGGAAGCTCTACGTCATCCAGCGCACGCCCGCGACCGTCGATGCGCGACCCAACCCGGAAACCGACATGGACTGGTTCGGCTCGCAGCCCTCTGGCTGGCAGGCGGCGCGCAAGGACAATTTCCACAAGGGCGCGATGGAAGCCTACGCGCCTGACGATGAGGATCTGGTCGAGGATTTCTGGACCGAGATTGCGCGCAATGTTGCCGCCGAGCTGGCCGAGGAAGGCTGTCCGGACATTGGTCTGGAAGAGATCATGGCGCGGCGCGGGGCGATGGATCACCGCGTGATGGAGCGTATGCGCCGCCGCGTCGATGCGCTGGTCACGGACGGCGCCACTGCCGAGGCGCTCAAGCCCTACTACTATTTCATGTGCAAACGCCCGCTTTCGAGCGAGACCTTCTACCCTACCTTCAACCGCGATAATGTCGAACTGATCGACGTGTCGGAAACCCGCGGCATCGAGAGGCTGACCGAGAGCGGTTTCGTCGCAAACGGTCAGGAATATCCGTGCGACTGCGTGATCTTCGCCAGCGGCTTCGAAGTGACCAGCGACATCGAGAAGCGTTGGGGGATCGAGCGCATCGAAGGCCAGCATGGGCAATCGCTCTATGATTTCTGGCGCGAAGGTCCGCTGACACTGCACGGCACCATGACCCATGGTTTTCCGGGCATGTTCTTCATCGGCTACATTCAGGGCGGGCTGAATGCGTCTGTCACTGAACAATTCGGGCGGCAGGGTGAGCATATCGCCTGGATCATGGCGGAGGCCCTGAAACGCGGGGCTGATCGGGTCGAAGTCACGAAAGAGGCGATGGACGATTACGTATCTCACTTCGAGGCGACGACCATTGACCAGACTGAATTCCTCAACGCCTGTCCGCCCAGCTACTTCAACAATGACGGCGCGAAGGAGCACAAGTGGGGCCTGTTTCGCCCCTGGGGCGCGGGCTGGCATGATTTCCTGCGCTTCCTTGCCGAATGGCGCGAAGCGGGCGACATGAAGGGTTTGGAACTGCGTGTTTCCGAGAAAACCGGAGAGGTCACATGAACAAGCCGGGCAGCTTCAACACCGCGAATATCAGCGCAGAGGATATGGATGCCGAAAGGCTCGTCACCTATCCGACCGAGGCGTTCTTCTCGAGCGATTATCTCGAGGCCGAGAAGAAACGGCTGTGGCCGAAAGTGTGGCAGATGGTCGAGCGCGAGACCGATCTGCTGAATCCCGGCGACTGGATGACCTACAATGTCGCAGACGAATCCATCATCGTGCTGCGCAAGCAGGACGGCTCGCTGGTCGCGTTCCACAACGTGTGCCCGCATCGTGGCCGCCAGCTTATCGACGTGCCCGATGGCGTGCACGACGTGCGCGGCAGCCAGCGCACCGGCTTTGTCTGCGGCTTCCACGGCTGGACCTACGACACGGACGGCAACAACACCTACATTCTCGATCCGCAGGACTGGGACAACAAGCTCACGCCCGAGATGACCTGCCTTTCGCCGGTCAAGGTCGATACCTGGGCGGGGTTCATCTATATCAACATGGATCCGGACTGCGTCTCGCTGAAGGAATGGATGGGCCGCGCCGGTGAGATCCTCGACCACTACGAACTCGACAAGATGCGCTACAAGTGGCGTCAGTGGGCGATCTACGATTGCAACTGGAAAGTCGCGATCGAGGCCTTCCTTGAGCCCTACCACGTCGCCGGAACGCACACGCAATTGCTGCAATACGGCGACTACTACGCGCTTTCGAAGCAGTATGGCCTGCACTCGGTTTCGAGTTACGACACCCGAGCCGAAGACTTCCAGATGAGCGAGAGCGCGGGAACGGTCCGCGCGGGCAAGAGCGGGCTCGATCCGCGCGTCTCGACCTACGAGCTCATCAAGGAAAACTATGAGACGGTGAACTATTCCGCCTCGACCGAAACCCTGATCGCGGCGGCGAGCCGACTTGTCGACGAATTGCCCGAGGGCACGCCACCCGGCGAGGTCGTCGCGCACTGGATGGCATCGGCCAAGGCCGACGATGCCGCGCGCGGCGTCATCTGGCCGGAAATTCCGCCCGAGATCGTGGCCGAGGGCGGGCTCGCCTGGGGCCTGTTTCCCAACGGCAACATCATGCAGGGCGTGACCTTCGCGCTGTGCTATCGCGTTCGGCCTTATGGCGACGATCCCAACAAGTGCATTTTTGAAAGCTATGCGCTGGAACGCTTTCCGGAAGGCGAGGAGCCCGAGACCGAATGGGTCTATGCCGATCCCACCGGCGAGAACTGGGGCTCGGTGCTCGCGCAGGACTTCGCCAACATGGAATTCGTCCACAAGGGCATGAAGTCGAGCGGATTCCGAGGGCC
>JAGREJ010000273.1 GCA_020446595.1 Novosphingobium sp.
GACAAGGTGATGATGGGCGCGGAACGGCGCTCGATGGTCATGACCGACGACGAAAAGCGCATGACCGCCTATCACGAGGCTGGCCACGCCATAGTCTCGATCAACGAGCCCGCAAGCGATCCGATCCATAAGGCCACGATCATCCCGCGCGGCCGCGCGCTGGGCATGGTCATGCGGCTGCCCGAGCGCGACAACTACTCCTATCACCGCGACAAGATGCACGCGAACCTTGCCGTCTCGATGGGCGGGCGCGTAGCCGAGGAACTGATTTTCGGCCACGACAAGGTTTCGTCGGGGGCAAGCTCGGACATCCAGTATGCCACCGACCTTGCCCGCAACATGGTCACCAAGTGGGGCATGTCGGACAAGCTCGGCCCGCTGCAGTACGAAAGCAGCTACGAGGGCTATCTCGGCATGGGTCAGACCCAGCGGCTGATGGCCGGCGAAGAGACCAACAAGCTGATCGACGCGGAAATCCGTTCGCTGGTCGATGGCGCACACAAGCGTGCGACCGACGTTCTCACCACCCAGCGCGAAAAGCTGGAATTGCTCGCCGAAGCCCTGCTCGAATACGAGACGCTGACCGGCGACGACATCACCGAACTCATGGAGAATGGGAAGCTCGACCGGCCCGACGAGCCGAAAGGGCCGGCGCGTCCGGTGGGGTCGGGCAGCGTCGGCGTGCCCAAGGCGGGCAAGCGGCTCACCGGTGGTGGACGGGCGCCGCAAGGGGCCTGAAATCGAAGGCGCAGTTCATTGAGGCGCGGATCGATCTGCTTGCCGCTGGCGGCGCTGTTCGCGGCAGCGATGAGCAGTCCGGCTAGCGCCGCCTCGGGCGACATGACCGTCGCGACCTTCCTGTCGAAATATGATGCGCTTCTGAAAAAGGGCCTGTTTGCGCTTGGCAGTGCCGATGCGAAGCTGCTCAAGGCCGAGGGCGAGGCTGCTGGCGAGGCGTACAGCGCACGCCTCAGGGCCGACAAGGCCGCAGGACGCGCGCCGCACAGTTGTCCGCCACCACGCGGCAGGCTGAGCCAGAACGAATTCATCAGGGGTGTCCAGCAATATCCTTCCGCGTCACGCGGACAGGTCACGCTCAAGATGGCGGTTGCAGATCTGATGCGGAAGAAATTTCCCTGCTGATCGTCAGAGCGAAGTCAGCTTCAGGTCGATCGCTTTCCACAGGCCCTCAAACCACTGCGCCGCCGGGCTCGACGGCGCGAAAGCGCCGACCGGCTTCTGACGCACTGCGCCCTGCTCGACCACACTCGCATAGGGAATGACCGGCCAGTCGGGGGTTGCCTCGCGCGCCTCGCGATGCAGGGTGCGCCGCATGTCGAGCATCGAGAGTACGGGCAGGATCGGCGGATGGCCCTTGCCACCGGCGGAAACCTCACGAACGACCAGGTCGAACGCGCGCTTGGAGAGGGGCGACGGGGGCAGCGGCACGACTACCAGATCGGCTGCACGCATGACCTGCGCCGAGACTTCGTTGAGCACCGGCGGGCAATCGAGGATTATGCGTTCGTATTGCTTGCCCAATGCCGCCGCGAGTTTCGCCAGACGCCTGCGTTTGCCCAAGGCCAGCAGCTTTTCATCGAGCGAGCGGATCGATTCGTCGGCGGGCAGCAGGTCGAGATTGTCATAGCCCGTGCTTCTGATCAGCTTTTCCGGGCTGCGGTCGCGCGAAAACACGGTTTCCGCCGGCTTGGCATCGACGGCATCGATGCCGAACAGGAATCCCGCTCCGCCTGCCGCATCGAGATCCCACAGCAAGGTCTTGTGGCCTGACCGGGCGGCGCACCAGGCAAGATTGGCCGAAAGCGTCGTCTTACCGACGCCGCCTTTGACACTGTAGATGGCGATAGTGGCCGAATCCCGACCCTTCCCCAGCCCATTGGCGACACCGGGGATCTTCGGAAGGGTGCGGACCTTCTTTGCCAACGATCCCGTCAGCCGTCGTAATCTGCGCCGATCGAGGTGTTGCGCGTCGGCGCCGAGGCGGTCACCCGCAGTGCTTCGGCCGATTGGCTGAGCGAGCCGATCTCATCCATCTCGTCGTCGTCCTCCGGCAGAACGCGGCGCAGCGACGTGACCAGGGTTTCCTCCAGTTCACGCGGCCTGACCGTTTCCTCGGCGATCTCGCGCAGGGCGACAACCGGGTTCTTGTCGCGATCGCGATCAATGGTCAGTTCGGCCCCACCCGAAATCTCGCGCGCGCGCTGCGCGGCAAGGAGGACAAGATCGAAACGGTTGGGAACCTTGTCGACGCAATCTTCGACAGTAACGCGCGCCATGGGCACTCCGAAAAATGAAATGTTGCGGGAAAGCAGGTGACCTATGCGCCAACATGCCGAAAGTCAAGGATTCGCGCCTTGCAACCGGAATCGAAAAAGAGGCCGGATCGCTCCGGCCTCTTCTCGGTGTGCCCTCGGTGTGGGCAAGACTTGAAAGCGATTATCCGCGTTCCGGCTCGGGAGCCGGCGGTGGCGGCGGCAACGGGCAGGCATCGTTGACGCTCACGACCGTGCCATCCGGGCAGGTCATCGTCTCGGGCGCTGCCGGCGGCGGCGGTGGCGGAGGCGGGGGAGGCGGAGGAGGAGCATATTCCTCATCCCTGCCGAACTTGACCGTCACTTCGACACCGTACTTGCGCGCTTCCTCATACTGGGTGGTCATGAGGAAGTAGGGATACTGGAACGGGTAGATCGGCTTCCGGGTGTTGAGGATGTTCTTGCCCCAAAGCGCGAACTCCCACTTGCCGCCGCCGATGTCCACGTCGCGCAGAGCGATGCGGCCATTGACGATCTGCTTGCTGGGAATGAACTCGTAAGGAGCGAAGGTCGGGTGATCGATGACCGACTGATGGTCGCCGATCACGCGGGACTTGCTCTGGAAAGTCATGTCCGCGCGCAACAGAAGCGTAGCGTCGCCCGCGATCGGCTGGCTGACATACTGACCGTATACCGAGCCGACCCACCGTGGCTGACCGGTCGGCTTGGGATCGTAGCCATCGGCCAGGGCCGGATCGACAGGAGCCGTGAACTTGTTCTTGGTGTAACCGGCGGTTCCGCCAAGCATGAACCCGCTGAACGGCGCAACGGTAAGCTCAAGTTCGACGCCCTTTGCAGAGAGCGTGCCCAGTTCGACAACCGCGATCGGGAGATCCGGGCGGCGAATGGCCCGACCGCTCGTCGTGGCCTGCGCGTTCTTGTAATCGACCTTGTAGACCGACGCGTTGAACCGCACCCGCTTGTCGAGCAAGTCGAGCTTCATGCCCGCATCCCAGGACTTGGCATATTCAGGCTGGAACGGGATATCCGCGTAAATACCGCCCGAAAGGAAGCCGGTCGAATATTTACCATAGAACAGCATGTCGTCGTTGGGCTCGAAATTCACGCCCAGCGAGTAAGTGAACTTGTCCTTCTTGAAGGTACCGCCGAATTCCCGGTTCCAGGTGATGGAGCCGTCGCCATTGCGATCGCCGACGAACAGGCCCTGATCCCTGAACAGTCCACGCTTGTCGTCCTTGGTCCAGCGACCGCCGGCAACCAGGCCCAACTGGTCGGTCAACTGGAACTCGAGCTGGGCATAGGCGGCATAGCTCTTCTGCCAACCATCGGCGCGCTGCGCACCACCGGACGACTGACCATTGCCAAGCGCGATAGTCGTCGAAGTCGGTGCGAAGGCGATGTTCGGCTGGAAGCCGAGCAGACCGGAATCCCTGGTCTTGGCCTCGAAGTACATCAGACCTGCGGTCAGGTTGACGTTGTCGGTCGAATAGTTGAACTGAAGTTCGTCGCTCAGCTGGCGGTGGCGGCCATAGCTCTGCCCTTCATACGGCGCGAAGTAATAGCCACCCGCGTTGGCGATGAATTGCAGACCCGGCAGGAACGTCGGCCCAAGCGCGGCAGTAAGTGCCGCATCGCGCGCGGCCTGATCCGGCAGAGCAGCGAAGCTGGCCCCAAGCACGGACAGTCCGACGAAGTTGGCGTAAGGCGTAACCGCACCAGGCGTGAACTCCAAACCGCTCAGGCCGGCAATCGTGGCGCCGCCCGAGAACACGGCATTGCGGCGATAACCGAAGGTGTTCTTGATCGTGAGGTTATCGCTCGCGCGCAATTCCAGGACGAAGCTGTGCCCTTCCACCCGCTGATAGCCGCGTGTGGCGAAGGCCTGGTTGGCCGCGTCGGGCCGCCGGTCGCCCGGATTGAGCGTGATCGGGCCGAATACGCCGCCGCCCGCCGGTTGTGCATTGATGATCGACGTCAGCAGGTTGCCAAGGGTGTTGCCGGGGATATTGATCCGGGTTCCATCGGCCAGGGCGATACGATCGGTCGCAGTGTTGATGACAGGCGTCACACGCGCGTCGCCGACAAACCTGCCCTTCGACCAGTCGAACTTGTAGGTCGCGGTGAGATCGCCGCCGTTATCGAAACGCAGCGCCGCGAACACGTTCTCGTAGTTGCGGCCACCGACCCATTTCGGCGAAGTCTGGCGACCGACCCCGCCAAACGGGTTGGTGCGATCCCAGACGGTGCCCGCGCCAAGGTTGCGCACGTCGCCACGGCTTTCATCGTGGATATAGGTGACATAGGCGGAGAACGGACCGAATTGTGGCGTGTCGATCGTCGTCCTGGTGCGGATCTGGCCTTCGTTGCCGTAACCGACCATCTGCGTAAACGCCATGTCGCCAGTCGGGTTGCGGGTGACGACGTTGATCGCGCCCGCGGTCGAGTTACGACCGAACAGCGTGCCCTGCGGTCCGCGCAGCACCTCGATCCGCTCGACTTCCATAAGTTCGCCCAGCGTGCCGCGGCTGCCGCCAACGTAAACGCCATCGATATTGAGCGCGATCTGCTTGTCCTGCAGCGGAGCCGACGGGTTGGAGTTCACGCCGCGCATGGCAAAGGAAATTGCCGCCAGCGAACCTGCCGTATTACGCATGACAAGGCCCGGAACAAGGCCGGTAAGGTTGGCCACGCTCTCGATCTTGTTGGCCGCCAGTGCGTCACCGCCCAGCGCGGTAACCGCGATAGGAACGTCCTGGATCGACTGTTCGCGCTTCTGCGCGGTAACAATAATCTCGTTACTGAAACCGTCATTCGAGCTTTGCGCATGCGCCGTTCCGGCAATTGCAGTGGCCGCGACCATTGCGGTTCCGGCAAGCAGACGTGACGTGAATTTAGCGTGTTGCATCAGGCTGTATCCTCCCAGGGCGCTCAATCGTGCGTTACCAAGCATCAATATGTGCTTTGATTGCGCCGTTACCCAGAACCGAGACTGCATCATTTCAATAGGTTTCGTCAAGCAGCTTGCAGCACAGGGTGTTGCCAACAAACCACACTT
>JAGREJ010000274.1:0-4672 GCA_020446595.1 Novosphingobium sp.
TCCTGGATTCCTGCAAGGAAATCATGGTTCTGCATGTACCCGAAGGCGCTCTGCAGTTGCTCGGGAACATCGGCATCGAGCTCGACTCCGGCTTCCTGACGCCAGAAGGCATCGGGCGCGACAGCAAGATAGCCGAGCGAGGCCCAGCCGTCCGCCTTCTTGCGAATGCCCGGATTTACGCCGAAAATCTCCTGGTAGACGATGATCGCGGCGCGGGGCGTGCCTGACGGACGAGCGACATAGGCGGGGATCGTTCCTTCGCCGTCCAGCGTGGGTATCTGGGTGTTGGTGGACATGGTTCTCTCCCGATCTGAAATCGTGGCAGGTTTAGATGCAGGTACGCCTTGCGGCAATCTCCGCAAAGTCCCTGATTGCTTTGGCGAATGGATGGACTTTGCCTTGTCTGTGTGTCAGCCTTGTCTGGTTGCAGACTACGCGGAGAATGGCGTGAACATCAACGTTTCGGTCGATTGCACGCCCGAAGAGGCGCGCCGGTTTCTTGGCCTTCCCGATGTCACCAAGGCGAACGAGGTCTATGTCGATGCCCTGACCAAGGCGATGCAGGGTGTTGGCAGCTTCGAGCAGATGCAGGAAATGGCCAAGTCGATTGCGCCAATGGGCCAGTTCGGCCTGAAGCTGTTCCAGCAGATGATCGAGAGCGGCGCGGCGATGAGCGGGATGGGCGGCACGGGCACGAAGAAGGGTTGAGCGGGCCGCGAGAACGGATCCTGCGCAGTGCCTGATACGATTTTCGCCCTGTCGAGCGGCGGGCCGCCCGCTGCGATTGCCGTCATCCGCATCAGCGGGGACGCTGCGGGTGAAGCCCTGGAATTGCTGGCGGGCACCAGGCCCCAGCCACGCAAGGCCGCGTTGCGCAGCCTGAAGGGTTCCGACGGCCTTTTGCTCGATCGTGCGTTGGTGTTGTGGTTTCCGGGTCCGGCAAGTGCCACTGGCGAGGATCTGGCCGAGCTTCATCTGCATGGCGGGCGGGCGGTGGTTGCATCTGTTGAGGGTGTGCTGGCCGGGATGACAAAGTTGCGCCGCGCAACTCCGGGCGAATTCACGCGCCGAGCCTTTGCCAACGGGCGGATCGATCTGGCCGAAGCCGAGGGCCTCGCCGATCTCCTCGAAGCGGAAACCGAATTGCAGCGAAGGTCCGCATTGGCCTTAGCGGGCGGGGCGTTGTCGCGGCAGGTCGAGGACTGGCGGGAACGTGTGCTGGCCCTCTCTGCCTCGGTTGAGGCGGTGCTGGATTTCTCCGACGAGGACGATGTTGCGGCACTTCCGACCGATTTCGGTGGCCGGACCGGCGAACTTGTTGCAGAAATTCGCGCCTGGCTGGAGCGGCCACGCGCCGGGATTCTTCGGGAAGGCTTCAAAGTTGTGCTCGGCGGCCCGCCGAACGCCGGAAAGAGTAGCCTATTCAACATGTTACTTGAGAGTGACGCGGCCATCGTATCGCCGCTGGCGGGAACCACGCGCGATGTGCTTTCGCGCAGTGTCGCGATTGAGGGTGTGCCGTTCCAGTTCTTCGACACTGCCGGTGTGCGCGAGAATGCCTCGGACCCTGTCGAGGGCGAAGGTATCGAGCGGGCGCAACGCGCCATCGGGAATGCCGATCTCGTGCTGTGGCTGGGGCCGGAAGGAGAGGGGCCGGGCGGCGCATGGGAGATCGAGACCCGCAGCGATGTCGAGGAGCGTGAACGCAAGGCAAGGCCGCGCCATGTTGTCTCGGCGCTGACGGGCGAGGGGGTCGCGCCATTGCTCACAGACCTTGCCGAAACGGCGCGAGCGGCCATGCCTGGGCCCGGCGAAGTCGCGCTCAATGACAGGCAGGGGCAGCTGCTGGATCTGGCGACGCGTGCGCTCTCCGATACGGCGTCGCAGCGCGATCCGCTGCTGGCCGCTGAAGACCTGCGGAGCGCGCGTGTCGCGTTCGATGCCTTGCTGGGCCGGACGACCACTGAGGACATGCTCGATGCCCTGTTCGGTCGTTTCTGTATCGGCAAGTGAGGTTCCACGTGGAACAGCGCCCGATAATCGGGTAAGGGCGCGCGCGATGCACCAGTTCGACATCATTGTGATCGGTGGCGGCCATGCCGGCTGCGAGGCGGCGGCAGTCGCGGCGCGCATGGGTGCGCGCGTTGCGCTGGTCAGCTTCGATCTTGCGGCGATCGGTGCGATGAGCTGCAATCCGGCGATTGGCGGGTTGGGCAAGGGCCATCTGGTGCGCGAGGTCGATGCTTTCGACGGCCTGATCGCCCGCGCCGCCGATGCGGCGGCGATCCATTACCGGATGCTCAACCGGTCGAAGGGCAGTGCCGTCTGGGGGCCGCGCATTCAGGCAGACCGCGTGCTGTTCAAGGCCGCGGTGCAGCGCCTGCTGAAAGAGCAGGGTGATCTCACGCTAATTGCCGGGGAGGCGAGCGCGCTGCGCCTGGCTGGTGGCAGGGTGACGGGCATCGAGCTGGCAGACGGCACGGCACTCGAAAGCTCGGCGGTGGTGCTGTGCACCGGCACTTTCCTTGGCGGCACGCTGTTTCGCGGCGAGGAACGGGTTGAGGGCGGCCGCGTCGGTGAAGCTTCGGCGCAGCGGCTCGCGGCGCAGATGCGCGAGGCGGACTTGCCGATGGCGCGGCTCAAGACGGGTACGCCGCCACGGCTTGATGGGCGCTCTATCGACTGGGCGCGGCTGGAAGAGCAGGCCTCGGATTCCGAGGACTGGACGATGTCGCCGTTGTCGCGGGGCAGGGCGAACCCGCAGCTCTTCTGTGCGATCACGCGCACCAATGCGCGCAGCCACGAGATCATTCGCGCCAATCTCCACCGCTCACCCCTGTTCACCGGCGCCATCGAAGCGAGCGGACCACGGTATTGTCCCTCGATCGAGGACAAGATCCACCGCTTCGCCGATCGCGACGGGCATCAGGTGTTTCTCGAGCCCGAAGGTCTATCGACCCATCTGGTTTATCCTAACGGGATCAGCACCTCGCTTCCCGCTGACGTCCAGCTTGCCATGCTGCGGACGATGGACGGGCTGGAACAGGTCGTGATGGAAGTGCCCGGTTATGCCGTGGAATACGACCATATCGATCCGCGCGCGCTCCGTCCCAGTCTGGAATTGCGGGACATGCCGGGCCTTTACTGTGCCGGGCAAATCAACGGCACAACCGGTTACGAGGAAGCGGCGGCGCAGGGGCTGGTCGCCGGGATGCATGCGGCTGCGACGGTACCGGGTCGAGAGCCCGCCGCGCTCGACCGGGCGAACAGCTATATGGCGGTGATGGTCGACGATCTCACGCTTCATGGCGTCAGCGAGCCTTATCGCATGCTGACGGCGCGCGCCGAATATCGCTTGCGCCTGCGGGCCAACAATGCCGCGACGCGGCTCTCGGCGCTTGCCGACCGGGCAGGGTGCCTTGGTGGTGTGCGGCGAGACTGGTTGCACCGGCGCGAGGCGCAGCGTGAAGGGCTGGAGCGCGCATTCGACCGTGTGGTCACGGCAAACGAAATGCGCGAAGCGGGAATTGCTGTGCGGCCCGATCTCGGTAAGCTCACCCTGCGCGAATGGATGCGGTTCGACGGCGTCGATGCGGATACCGCGCGGCGCTGGATCGAGACCGACGATGATCTCGACACGGATCTGTTGGCCGAAATGGCCGAGGATGCGGCCTATGCGCCCTATCTGGCCCGGCAGGAAGCCGAACTGCGCGATATGCGCGCGAGCGAAGGGCTGATCCTTGGCGATCAGTTTCCCTATCACAGCATTGCCGGGCTCTCGCGCGAGATGGTCGAGCGACTTACCGCAGCGCGTCCGGCGACATTGGCGGCAGCGGGGCGCGTGCCGGGAATCACGCCCGCCGCTCTGGCGACACTCCTGGTTCACGCGCGGCGCATGGCGGCATGATCGCCGACGAGGGCGAGGCTCGCCGCTGGCTGGAGGGGCTACCCCAATTCGACAAGCTGGCAGAGGAACGGCTCGAAACCCTGGTCGCCTTGCTGCGCGAGGAAAACGAGCGGCAGAACCTCGTTTCACGCGGAACGCTGGCTGACGTCTGGCGGCGGCATGTTGCCGACAGCGCGCAGCTTCTGCTCCATGTTTCACGTGAAACTTCAGGGGCGTGGCTCGATCTCGGCACGGGCGCGGGTTTTCCCGGCCTCGTCATTGCCATTCTCCAGCCGCATCGCCCGGTCTGGCTGGTTGAATCGCGTGCTCGCCGAATCGAGTGGCTCGAGCGCACGCGCGAAACGCTGAGCATCGACCAATGCGAGGTGATCGGAAAGCGTCTCGAAATGGTACCGGACCGCAAGGCGGCGGTCATATCCGCACGCGCTTTTGCGCCTCTCGACAAGTTGCTGGACTTATCCGCGCGGTTCTCCACAATTGGGACCACGTGGCTGTTGCCCAAAGGCATGTCTGCACAGCATGGACTCGACGGACTTCGCGGCTGGAAGCACGCGTTCCACGTGGAACAGTCGCTGACCGACCCGAATGCGGGAATCATCGTCGGAACCCTGACCGGCAGGAAGGCCAGAAAATCGTGATACGTATCGCTGTAGCCAACCAGAAGGGCGGGGTCGGCAAGACAACGACCGCCATCAATCTGGCGACTGCGCTCGCGGCGACCGGCTGGCGAACGCTGCTGGTCGATCTCGATCCGCAAGGCAATGC
>JAGREJ010000274.1:4781-9108 GCA_020446595.1 Novosphingobium sp.
GTCCCGGCGACGGTCGATCTCTCGGGGGCGGAGGTGGAGCTCGTCGGTGTCGAGGATCGGGCCTTCCGCCTGTCCTCGGCGCTGGGCCGGGACTTGCCCTATGACGTGTGCCTGATCGATTGCCCGCCATCGCTGGGCCTGCTGACGCTTAACGCGCTCGCCGCTGCCGACAGCCTGCTTGTGCCGCTTCAATGCGAGTTCTTCGCGCTCGAAGGGCTTAGCCAGCTCCTCCAGACCGTCGAGCGGGTGCAGCAGGGCTTCAATCCCCGCCTCGAAATCGTCGGCGTCGTGCTGACCATGTTCGACCGCCGCAACCGCCTGACCGACCAGGTCGCGGACGATGTCCGCTCGTGCCTGGGATCGCTGGTGTTCGAATCGGTAATTCCCCGAAATGTCAGGCTTTCCGAAGCACCCAGCCACGGGCTGCCCGCACTGATCTACGATCACAACTGCGTCGGCAGCCGCGCCTACATCGCCCTGGCGCGCGAGTTGATCGGTCGCCTTCCGGCCAGACTGGAAGCGGCATGAGCGAGGAGCGCAACAGTCCGGGCGGTCCGGCAAAGGCGCGGCCCAAGGGGCTGGGCAGGGGTCTGGGGGCCTTGCTCGGCGAAGTGCGACGCGAGGAACCGCTGGTCGCCAGTCAGGGCGTCAGGCCAGGTGAAGCGGCTTCAGGCGCTCCAACCGCCGGACTCGCCACGCTTGCGGTGGCCTCGATCGAGGCAAATCCCGATCAGCCAAGACGCCACTTCGACGAAAGCGCCCTGGCCGAACTCGCGGCCTCGATTGCGCAGCGCGGGGTCATCCAGCCGGTCATCGTGCGTCCGCTTGGGGCAGGGCGCTATCAGCTTGTTGCCGGAGAACGCCGCTGGCGCGCGGCACAGAAGGCCCGATTGCACGAAATTCCGGCAATCGTGCGCGATCTTCCCGAGCGCGAGATCAAGGCCATCGCGCTGATCGAAAACCTGCAGCGCGAGGATCTCAACCCCATCGAGGAAGCGCGCGCCTATCAGGGTCTGACCGAGGGCGAAGGTCTGACCCAGGCGGAAGTGGCGGGGCTGGTCGACAAGAGCCGCAGTCATGTCGCCAACCTGATGCGGCTGCTGACGCTGCCGGAAGAGGTCATCGCTCTGGTCGAGCGCGGCGACCTGTCGATGGGCCATGCCCGCGCGCTGATCGGCCACGATGATGCCGCGGCGCTTGCCGCAACGGCGGTCGCCAGACAGCTTTCGGTCCGCGAGGTCGAAAAGATGGTCCGGGCGGGAGCGAATGGCGCGAAACCGGCGTCGAAGCCCGCGCCGAGCCGCGATCCGGCCGACGATGCCGACATCGCTGCTGTCCAGCGCCATCTTGAGGAATTTCTCGGCCTGCCGGTGCGGATCAGCGCCGATGCCGATCCGCGATCGGGTTCGGTTACGGTTCGCTATGCAACGCTGGACCAGCTCGATCTGATCTGTCAGCGACTGACCGGCGGCGCGATCTAGATTTCACCAACTATCTGAAATAAAATAATATTCTATTTCAGTTTGATCCGTTTGTCGGGCACGATCTTGACACGTTTGGTCGGTGCGGGCGCCGGAGCGCGGCGGCGCACGGGCACGTCGACATATTCATATTCGACCGTTTCGGTGCATTCGCGACCGCTGCCGCCAGTCATGGGCCGATCGCACGGCACGCAATCCGGATCGTAGCTGGCAACGGCGCGCGGTCGCGTAGCTGGACCATAGCTTGCCGCATACTGCCGGTGGTGGCCTTCGTAATAGGCGTAATAATCGTCGTAGTAGCGTTCGCAGCTCGACCAGGCCCGATCGCGTTCCGCTATCCGCTCGCGCTTGCGCATATGCCGCGTGTCCCCAGCGAGCCGGTCGCTGCATTCCGCAAGCCAACGCTCGCGGTCGTCGCGTGACGGCATGTAGTCGGCCGGGCCAGCCATCGGCGCGCCGTAATCGGGGCGTGGCATCGGTGGACCATCGTTCGCACTCGCAGGCATCGCCGTGGCGGCGAGGGCGAGGGCCGAACCGACTGTGGCGAATTCAAGCAGGCGACGAAGCCCCATGGCGCTGGTCCTTTGGCATGACGGGCGAGAATCTCCCCGCATTTACGTGATCTTGACCATACATTGCGCGCCAATGGGCACCCTTGCCAAGCGCAACCGGGCCATTGTCCCGTTTCGGAGCAATCCGGAGCGTTCAGATCGCTTCCGCGACCGCCATGGCCAAGGCTTCGATGCCCCTGGCGTCCTCCGCATCGAACCGGCCCGGTGCGGGGCTGTCGAGATCTATCACGGCGATCACGGCCCCATCCCTGACGACCGGAACGACCAGCTCCGACCGGCTCGCCGCGTCGCAGGCGATGTGGCCCGGAAAGGCATGGACATCGGCGATACATTGCGTCTCGCCGCTGCGCGCCGCCGTGCCGCACACGCCGCTGCCCAGCGCGATGCGCAGGCACGCCGGTTTGCCGATAAACGGCCCCAGCACCAGTTCGCCATCGATCAGGCGGTAGAATCCGGCCCAGTTCAGATCGGGCACGAATTGCCAGATGAGAGCAGCAATATTGGCCATGTTGGCAATGCCGTCCCGTTCGCCTGCGACGAGCGCGCGGGCAGCCTCAACGAGGCTGTCGTAAAGCTGCGGTCCTGCCGCGTCTGTCTCCGGTGCAAAATCGAACATGGGCCTATCGTGATACACCTCTTTGCTTGCCGCAAGCGTGTTGCGGACCTATTTCGCCACCATGATGTCGTTCCTGCGCAAGCTTGGGGTCATGCTGGGCATGGTGCTGGCTATTGCCATCATCTATGTCGGCTATTCCTGGTTCTCGAGTATATCCGACCGCCCGATCGAGGACACGATGGGCAAGGATCCGGTGCTGGTCGAGCCCGACGAGCAGACCATCCCCAGCGTCGCCCTTATCAAGCCCAGCGGTTGGGATGCCGATGCAAAACCCATCCCTTACAAGGGGTTGGTCGTCACTCGCTTTGCGGAGAAGCTCGATCACCCGCGGACCATGCTGACCTTGCCCAATGGTGACGTGCTGGTCGCCGAAACCAATTCGCCCCCGCGCGGGAGCGGGTTCGAGAACTGGGTCATGCAAAAGTTCATGGCGCGGGTCGGCGCCGGAGATCCATCGCCCGACCGGATCGTGCTGTTGCGCGATGCCGACAACGACGGCAAGGCGGAGACGCGATCCGTGTTCCGCGAGGCGGACATGGTCTCGCCTTCGGGCATGGCCTTTGGCAATGGCAAGCTCTACGTGGCCAATCACAATGCCGTGCTGGCTTTCGATTTCGAACCGGGCAAGACGCGGTTGGAAAGCAAGCCCGAAAAACTGATGGACCTGCCTCCCGGTGGCCATCACTGGATGCGCAATCTGCTCCTGAGCAAGGATGGCAAGCATCTCTATGTTGCGGTCGGCTCGGCCTCCAACATCGCGGAAAACGGCCCCGAGGAAGAGGTCGGCCGCGCCGCCATCTGGGAAATCAATCTTGCCGACGGCACTCGCCGCCAGTTCGCGGGCGGCATGCGCAATCCCAATGGCATGGCGTGGAACCCGTCGACCGGCGAATTGTGGGCGACGGTGCAGGAGCGCGACATGCTCAGCCCCGATCTCGTGCCCGACTATCTCAGCAACGTCCCGCTCGGCGTGCACTATGGCTGGCCCTGGATCTACTGGAAGGACGAGTATGACCTGCGCGTCGATAACCCGATGCCGGTCTATCTCGGCGAATACGTGCGCAAGCCCGAATATGCCCTCGGCGCGCATACGTCGGCGCTCGGGCTGCTGTTTTCGACCGGCGGCAACCGCATGGGTGAGCGTTTCGCCAATGGCGCTTTCGTCGCGCGGCACGGATCGTGGAACCGCAGGCCGCCAGCGGGTTATGACGTCGTGTTCGTGCCGTTCGACGCGCGCGGCAATCCCGGCGGCAAGGCGATTACGGTGCTGTCCGGCTTCCTGACCGACGATGGCGGCACCGTCTACGGCCGACCGACCTGGCTCGCCTGGGATGCGACTGGCGCCCTGCTGGTTACTGACGATACCGCCGGCATCATCTGGAGGGTGCTTGCGCCCGGCGCGGCCCTGTCCGTCGCTCCGCGCGAAGTGATCGAAGAGAGCATGCCCCCGCAGCGCGAACTCGACGCGGGGCTGGATCGTCAGTTCAAGATGAGAGTCAGGAAGGACGTGGTGATCGAGGAATAGGGGCTAGATGTTTCGCCCCGCGCGCCCGGCGAGTTCGACGACATATTGCCAGGCGACCCGGCCCGAACGCCCGCCCCTGCGCCGCGACCATTCCAGAGCATCGGCACGCTCCCAATCGAGACCGTAGGATTTG
>JAGREJ010000275.1 GCA_020446595.1 Novosphingobium sp.
ATGCTGGAGCTGGCCTCGGTCGGCTCGAAAGTGCTGCAAACCCGCTCGGTCAGTCTGGCGATGAAGGAAGGGGTGCGCGTGCAGGTGCTCTCCTCGTTCGTCGACGAGCATGCCGTGCCCGCCGACGATCTGCCCGGAACGATGATCGTAGGCGATGAGGAACTGGAAGGAAGCGACATGGAACGCCAGCTGATTACCGGCATCGCCGCCGACAAGAACGAGGCGAAAGTCACGCTTACCCGTGTCGCCGACCGGCCCGGCGCGGTGGCGGCGATATTCAGCCCGCTTGCCGATGCCAATATCAATGTCGACATGATTATCCAGAACGTCGCCAAGGATAAGGGCGAGACCGACGTGACCTTCACCGTGCCCTCGGCCGATCTGGCGCGGGCGCAGACGCTGCTCGAGGAGCGCAAGGACGCGATCGGCTATTTCCGCCTCATCGCCGAGGGCGATGTCGCCAAGATCAGCGTTGTCGGCGTCGGCATGCGCAGCCACGCGGGCATCGCCTCGACCATGTTCAAGACGCTGGCCGATCGCGGCATCAACATTCAGGCGATCTCGACCAGCGAGATCAAGATTTCGGTGCTCATCAGCGCCGACGAAACCGAGCTTGCCGTGCGCCTGCTGCACACCGCCTATGGGCTGGATGCGAAAGACGCCGCCTGAAAATCCCTGCTGGCCTTTCGGTTTGATAGACGCTAGCAAAATGGCGAACAATTTTTCGCTAATTCGAATTGGGAGTTGATTCATGGCTGAACAGGCACCCGTGAGCCCGCTGAACACCGGCACAGACATTACCCTCATCGGCGACGAGCACGTGAGGCGCTATCAGGAAACCGATGGCGAGGTCGGCTATCTGTGGAACGGCGTGCCGACGCTGCTGTTCACCACTATCGGCCGCAAGACCGGCACGCCGCGCACCAACCCGATCATCTTCACGCCGGTCGGCGACAAATATGTCATCATGGCCTCGATGGGCGGCGCACCGAAGCATCCGTCCTGGTATCTCAACCTCATGGCGAACCCCGAAATCGACGTTCAGGTGAAGGGCGACAAGTTCCGGGCACGGGCGCGCACCGCCGAATCTCCCGAGCGTGAGGAGCTGTGGGCCGAAGCCATCAAGGACTGGCCGAATTTCGACGTCTACCAGTCGCGGACCGAACGGCAGATTCCGGTCGTGGTGCTCGAACGGATCTAGCGACCCGCGCACCGAGCATTGGCAACCGCTGCGCCGCTGCCTATAGCGCCGCGGCGGACCAATTGTCGGGGCGGCACTTTTGAACGACTATCCGAAGACCCGGGCGCTGATGGCGCGCGGCAGTGAATTTCTGGGCAGCGACTGGGCGATCCTGTGCGGCGCGATGTCGTGGGTGTCGGAGCGCAATCTCGTTTCGGCGATCAGCAATGCCGGTGGATTTGGTGTGATTGCCTGCGGAGCGATGACGCCCGATCTGCTCGATGCCGAGATCGCGGGGACCAAGGCGCTGACCGGCAAACCGTTCGGCGTCAACCTCATCACCATGCACCCGCAACTGTTTGACCTGATTGAAATCTGTGGAAGGCACGGGGTCGGCCATGTCGTGCTGGCGGGCGGCATTCCGCCCAAGGGCAGCATCGAGGCGCTCAAGGACGCCGGGGCGAGAGTCATCTGCATTCCGCCTACGCTCGCGCTGGCGAAGAAATACCTGCGCTCGGGCGCCGACGCGCTGGTGATCGAGGGCATGGAGGCGGGCGGCCACATCGGCCCGGTCTCGACCTCGGTGCTGGCGCAGGAAATCCTGCCCGAACTGGCGGCGGACCATCTGGTGTTCGTCGCGGGCGGTATTGGCCGGGGCGAGGCGATTGCCGGTTATCTCGAAATGGGCGCCTGCGGCGTGCAGCTTGGCACCCGCTTCGCCTGCGCCAGCGAGTCGATTGCCCATCCCGATTTCAAGAAGGCCTTCTTCCGCGCGTCCGCACGTGATGCCGTGACTTCGGTACAGGTCGATCCGCGCCTGCCGGTGATTCCGGTCCGTGCGCTCAAGAACAAGGGCACCGACGAGTTCACCGCGAAGCAGATCGAAGTCGCCAAACTGCTCGACGCCGGTGAGATCGAGATGGGCGAGGCGCAATTGCAGATAGAGCATTTCTGGGCTGGTGCGCTGCGCCGCGCGGTGATCGACGGCGATGTCGAGAACGGCTCGCTGATGGCCGGGCAGTCGGTGGGCATGGTGAGCGCAGAGGAACCCGTCGGCGAGATCATCGCCACGCTGCTTGGCGAGTGCGAGGCGGCGCTGGAGAAGAGATGAGTATTTTCGGCCCGATGAACGCGATTCGGCTTGGGCTTGCGGCTCTCGGCCTGTCACTGGTTTCGCCGGCCTTGGCGAAGGCGCCGGTCCTCGTCGAAAACATCGGGCCGAAAGATCGCGCAATTCTCATTAGGGACAATCGGATCGCCTACTCGGGGCCGCGCGCCGATGTCCCCCTTGCAGAGGGCGCGCAGGTCATCGATGCCGAAGGCGCATTCGCCATCCCGGGCCTGATCGACATGCACGTACACGTCTGGGGTCATGCTGAACTGGCGGCTTATTTGCTGCATGGCGTGACGACGGTACGGAACCTGTCGGGAATGCCGTTTCACCTACGGATGGCCGAAGCGATCGAGTCCGGTGCGCTGCTTGGGCCCAGGCTTTACACGAGTGGGCCGATCCTGAACTCTCTCGGCCCCAACCAGCAGATCAATCACCAGATCGTGCAGACGGCTGACGAAGCGCGGGCCGCGGTCGAGGCACAGCATTCGGCAGGCTTCGACCGCATCAAGACCTATTCGAACCTGACTGCTGATGCCTATGCCGGAGCGCTTGCCGCAGCGCGCAAACATGGCATGCGCATTACCGGCCATACCCCGGAAGGTGAGCGGCTTGCCGGTATACCTTCCCATCGCGATTTCCAGATCAGCTTTGCCGAAGTACTTGGCCATGGCTTCGAGACTATCGAGCATGCCGAGAGTATCGTTTTTCATGGCCTGCGTGACCGGCGGGACAAGCAAGCCGGTCTGGCGCTCGCTCGCCGGATTGCCGACGCCGGGGTTCCTGTCACTGCAACCCTTGTCGCACAGCGCAACCTTGTCAGAATGGCGCAGACGCGGGGCGACTTTGCGAAACGGGACGGGACACAGTGGCTCAACCCGGTGACGCAGGCAATGGAAGCGGAATCAATAGCCTTCTGGAGCGGCCAGGATCCCTCGTCAGAGGCCGAAAAAGCCGAATTCTACGCGTGGTTCACCAAGGCCATGCATGATGCAGGTGTGCCGATTGTCGCTGGTGCCGATGCCGGAATCTTCTCGAACATTCCTGGTGCGTCACTTCACGATGAGCTTGAACTGCTGGTCGAAGCTGGTCTGACACCTGCCGAGGCCATCGACGCAGCCACGTCGGGCGCTGCAAAGGCCTTGGGCGAAGAGGGGAGGCTGGGCTGCAGCAACGAAGGATGCGCCGCCGATCTTGTCATGCTGGCCTGCGATCCCAGGGAGGATATTTCCTGTATTCGCCGCACTGTAGCGGTTGTCCGCAACGGGCGCTGGTATGGTCCGGCCGATCTGGACGTACTGCGTTCGAGAGCCGCCGATCACGATCGGGAACAGACCATTGCGGACCTTGTAGAAGGAATGGCCGCACAGGGTACGCCGCTCGATCCGGCAGTGCTTGGTTCGTGAGGGACGAGATATGATGACGGAACCGCTTGTCCTGACTCTTACCTGCCAGGACCGGCCCGGTATTACCGCCAAGGTTACCGGCCTCCTGTTCGAACACGGCGCAAACGTTCTCGACGCCCAGCAGTTCGGCGACCGCGAGGCCGGCCATTTCTTCATGCGCGTCGCCTACGATCCGGGCGAGGGCGATGCGGCGGCGGTGCGTGCGGGGCTCGCCTCGATTGCCGCCGATTTCGGCATGGACTGGACGCTGCGCGACCGATCAGTGCCGCGCAAGGTGCTGATCCTCGTCTCGAAATTCGACCACTGCCTTGCCGACCTGCTCTATCGCCAGCGGATCGGCGAACTGGCGATGGAAGTGGTCGGCGTGGTCTGCAACCATCCGGTCGAAGTGCTGAGCCGTGTCAACCTGCGCGACATACCGTTTCATCATGTGCCGGTGACGAAGGATACCAAGGCAGAAGCGGAAGCGCTCCTGAAGCAGATCATCGAGACCAGCGGCGCGGAACTGGTCGTGCTCGCGCGTTACATGCAGATTCTTTCGGACGACATGTCGGTCTGGCTCTCGGGTCGCTGCATCAACATCCACCACTCCTTCCTGCCCGGCTTCAAGGGCGCCAAGCCCTATCATCAGGCGCATGCGCGCGGGGTGAAGATGATCGGGGCGACCGCGCACTATGTCACGGCGGACCTCGACGAGGGGCCGATTATCCATCAGGATGTTGAAGCGATCACCCATGCCGACTCGCCCGCGGACCTCGTTCGCAAGGGTCGAGACATCGAGCGGCGGGTGCTGGCGGAAGCCGTGCGGCTGCATCTGGAGGACCGGGTGCTGCTGAACGGGAGCAGGACGGTGGTGTTCAGGAGCTGAGCCGAGCCGCCGCGAGAGGGAGAAGCGAAATGGCAACGATCGGTCTGGAGCACATCAACATCGTCGCCGCGGACATCAAGGCGACCTGTAGCTTCTACGAGGCCCTGTTCGGCATGGAAGCACGACCGATACCGATCATGCCCGACTATCCGGGGCGCTGGATATACAATCAGGCCGACCAGCCGATCATCCATGTGCAGGTCCACGATCCGGAGCGCCATGGCCCTCTGGGAGATGCGCGCGCCAACACGGGCGCGATCGACCATGTCGCCCTTGCTTGCGAGGATTTCGAGGGCATGAAGGCGCGCTGCGAGGAGCTGGGGCTCGATTACCGGCCGGTCGAAATCGAGGGTGCGAATTTCCGTCAGATTTTCGTGAACGATCCCGACAACGTGCTGCTGGAACTCAATTTTCACGCGGGCTGACAAGGGGAGACGATGCCGATGGCGAGCATGACAGATATTTCGTTCCGGAGCTGGCAGATCGGCGACATCAAGGTCACCCGGATCGTCGAGAGCGAGAGTGTTTTCGACATTCCCACCATGTTTCCCAAGGCGAGCGCTGAGGAAGTGCAGAAGCTCGACTGGCTCAAGCCGCATTTCGTCACCGACGACTGGCAGGGCAAGCTCTCCATCCATGCGCTGGTGGTCGAGACGCCCGAACTTACCATCGTCGTCGATACCTGCATCGGCAATGACCGCGATCGGCTCGCTTACGAGACCAGCAACAATCTCCAGACCGCCTTCATGCAGGACTTCGAAGCCGCCGGGTTCGACCGCGAGAAGGTCGATGTGGTGCTCTGCACGCACCTGCATTTCGATCATGTCGGCTGGAACACGATGAAGGTGGGCGATGCGTGGGTGCCGACCTTCCCCAACGCGCGCTACCTGTTCAACCGGGCCGAGTTCGAATACTGGCGCGATACCCAGGACGAGGCGACCGAGGACATGTTCCTCAACGTGCAGAAGAACGTGTTCATCGATTCGGTCAAACCGGTGATCGATGCGGGCCTGGTCGATCTGGTCGACGAGAACCACCGGGTCAGCGACGAGGTGTGGCTCGAGCCGACGCCTGGCCACTCGCCTGGCCACGTTTGCATTCGCCTGCGCTCGCAGGGGCAGGACGCCTTCATCACCGGCGACATGGTCCACCACCCCTTCCAGTTCGCCAATGCCGAATGGTCGATGGCCTCGGTCGACTATGACAGCGACATGGCCACGGCCACGCGGGCGCGGGTCTATGGTGAGGTCGCCGACCAGCCGGTGCTGGTGATCGGCACCCATTTCGCCGGAGTGACGGCGGGCCGCGTCAGGAAGGATGGCGCAAGCTATCGCTTTGACGCGGAAGAATAATCAGCCGCGCGGCGCGATGAACGAGGCCCATGGCTTGAGCGTCGGGTGATCGCCCTCATCGGGTGACCATATGTGCTGCATCAGCGCACGGGCTTGCGGCTCGGCCATTCCCGCCACGTCGCGGTGGTAACGATAGAGGAACGCCGAGACGCGCATGTTGGCGATGCAATGGACATGCACAGGCCCTGCATCGGCCTCGAAAGCGGCAACGAAGGCATTGAAATGCGACCGGTCAGGCGCATCGAACGGCACCGGGATGT
Source organism: Novosphingobium sp. (assembly GCA_020446595.1). Taxonomy (GTDB): domain Bacteria; phylum Pseudomonadota; class Alphaproteobacteria; order Sphingomonadales; family Sphingomonadaceae; genus Novosphingobium. The sequence goes on from JAGREJ010000275.1 coordinate 6,178, forward strand.
GGGTATAGGCAAGTCCCGCTTCAGCCATCAACTCGGCCTCGTCCGACAGAGCCTCGGCGTGATCCGGCATGGCGAGGTTGATGACATGCCTGACGCCGATTTCGGCAAGCCGCGCTATGTCACTCGCGACCAGCTTGCCCGAGATCGTGGTGCGATCGTCGATGCGCAGCCAGGCGGTA
>JAGREJ010000033.1:0-4756 GCA_020446595.1 Novosphingobium sp.
ACCGGCGGCAATGGCGGCATCGGTCAGGGCATCGTCGATGTCTTTTCCGAACGTAACGCCAATGTCGTGGTGGCCGATTTCGCCCCGCCGCTCAACGAACGCGCCAGCCTCGGCGCAGGCGAGCTGGTCGATATTCGCACCGACATCACCGACCGGGCGTCGATCGACGCCATGGTGGCACAGGTGATGGAGCGGTTCGGACGGATCGACGCGCTCATCAACAATGCCGGGCGTGGCGAGGGCATGAAGCGGCTGGCCGATGTCACGCAGGACACGATCGACTGGATCCTCGATCTCAACGTCAACGGCACCGTCAACATGACGCAGGCCGTGGTGGCCGAGATGCGCAAGGCGGGCAGCGGCAGCGTGGTCAATATCACCTCAGCAGCAGCCCTGTCGGGTCCCGCCGGCCAGAACGATCCGATGTATGCCGGCGCCAAGGGTTTTCTGCATGCCTTCACCAAGTCGCTGGCGGCAGACCTCGGCCCGGCCGGCATCCGCGTCAATTCGGTCGCGCCGGGCTGGATGGTGCCCGAGAACAACGAGGCGACGTCGGAAGGCAGTTTCTGGAACGTGATGCCGATCATGGGCAAGCCGGATCAGGCCAACGCGGCGCACGAGGAGGCGCTGCGTGAGGGGTTTGGCGGTGCGCCGACCAATCCGGGCAACCTGCCGCCGCTGCGCAAGCTCGGTCGGCCGCGCGACATCGGCTATGCCTGCCTTTACTTCGCTTCTGACGCGGCAGCCTATTCCACCGGGCAGGTGCTGGCGGTGGGCGGCGGGGGATACATGCCGGGTTAGATCCAGCCTAACCCCACAGCCCCTGAAGGAACCAGTCTGGCGGGCGGCCCACGGCATCGCCGCCGCGACCGTCTCCAGCGATCCCGTCGCGGTAGATCCAGTAGCGCCGCCCCTGCCCGTCCTCGATGCGGTAATAGTCGCGCAGCCGCACCGAGCCGCGTTCGCGCCACCATTCGGGCGAAATGCGCTCCGGCCCTTCGGCGCGGGCAACCTCGTGCACCTCGCCGCGCCAGCGGAACCGGCGCGGCAGGCCATCCGGGCTGGCATAGAGCACTGCGATGCGCTCGGCATTGTCGAGCAACTTCAATGGCCGGTGATGGAATTCGAACGCTTCCTGTGAGCTTTTGTCCGGCTCCAGCGCCCCTACCCATGCCTGCACCCGCTCGGGCACATGGCTGGCGCGCAGCACCGGGCGGCGCACCGCCCTGGCGCCAAGGCGCGCCACCAGCCGGTCGATGAAAGCGGCAAGCGAGGTGCCGTGTCCCTCGGCAGCCGCCTCGATGTCGCCTTGCGACAGGGCCACATTCTCGCTCCACATGCTGCGCAGACGCACCATCTCGATCCCGAACCCGGCATCGATGTGGTCGAGATGGCGGCCAAACAGACCCGAGATATGCCCGGAATCGCGGCTCGGCGCGGCCAGTTCGAGGCGGCGCACCAGCACCTCGCCATCTACCTTCCACATACCCAGTTCGAGTCGCCGCGCGCCCAGCCCGCGCCCTTCGAGCACGCGGGCCATGTCTTCGGCCAGATCGGCCACCACCCGGTCGAGCAGATCGCGATGGCGGATCGGCTCCAGCAAACGGCGCTGGACCAGCGGGGCATGCTGCTCGATCACCGGCAGCGTGGGTTCGGGCACCATGCCGAGCAACTGGTCCATGCGGATCAGCGGATTGGCGGCAGGCGCGCGACGGTTGCGGAAGCGGCGCGCCAGCGCGTCCCTCGCGACACCCGACAGGTCGCCCAGCCGCTTGAGGCCAAGGCGGCGCAGCACGAGCAGCACGTCGTCATCGAGCCGCAAGGCGGCGACAGGAAGCTGCGCGAGGCGTTGCACAGCATTGTCTTGTGGCAGCAGGACTGTTCCGTCCGGCCCATAATGCGCGAGCGCCCAGGCCGCGCCCGCGGTCGGCGCAATGGCGAGCCGGGCCGCCAAGTGTCGCCGCGCCAATGCCGCGCGGACGTCTGCCAGCAGCGCCTCCTCGCCGCCGAACAGGTGCGCCACCCCGGTGACATCGACAATCAGCCCGTCGGGCGCGTCAAGCGCGCTCCACGGTCCCCAGCGCTGCGCCCACAAGGCCAGCTTTTCGAGAAAGGCCAAGTCGCCCGCCGGGTCCGACGGGGCCGTGGCGAGCGCGGGGCATAGCGTGCGCGCATCGGCGAGCGCCGTGCCGGGGTTTGCCCCTGCCGCCAGCCCTGCCGCGTTGGCGGCAGTGATACGCACCCCGCGCGCGCTTTCGGCGACCAGCGCGAGCGGTGAGGCATCGGCCCCCTCGCCGAGACCCAGCTCCTGCGATAGCCGCCAGCGGTCCATCGCCAGATCGCGCAGCCAGATCGCAAGAATGCGGCGCGGCGGCAGGCTGGCCGGATCGGGCGGCGCGGCGGCGGGATAGGTCCCTGTAAGCGGCAAGGGTCCGGGCATGACACCCGATCAGGCCAAAGCCATTCGCCCTTCGAGACGCGCTTTCGACTGCGCGCCTGTCGGCGCTTCGCTCAATCGCTCCTCGGGACGAGCGGTGAGTTTTTCTCTGTTACCTGGCCCCAGCACCCACTCCCCCGGCGGATGACCTCGGGCGCGGAATAGCTCTGCCCGCCACCGTGGCGCGCCGGGAGCCGCCGCATTCCAGCGCGGCTGCGGCGAGGGAGCGGCGCTTGCCTGCCAGCGCATCCTTGCCGAGGAAAGGTCGCGCCGCGCATCGAGCCGCACCAGCCACAGCGGCACGCCGTGCCGCTCGGCGGCAAGGCTGAGGCGGCGCGAGGCGGTGAACGACAAGGCCTTCGGATTGCCCGAAATCTCGCCGATCGCGAAGGCCAGGTCGCGGCAGCGCAGCCCCTCCTCCAGCGCGAACAGCGCGTCCTCGGCCGTGCTGGCAGCAACGTGAATCAGCCGGTGGCGCAGAGAGCGCGGCAGGCCGGGGCGATAGGGCCGACCGCTGCGCCTGAGCGCGTCGCGGTCCTGCACCCACAGCCACATGCGCTGATCGGGCATGTCGGCGAGCGGATCGAGCCCGGCGCTGGCCAGCCGGTCCTGCGCCAGTGCGAGCGCCATGGCCGCGCCGGTTCCTTCGCGCGCGGAGGCGAATATCTCACCATGCGCAACTTCGTCCGAGACGATGCCGGGACGCCATCCCTGCGCTTGCGCAGGACTGGCGAAACTGCCCGGAGACACGGCAGGCGAATCGATTCGGTGGAACATGATGTTCCACTTATGTTCTCATTCGCTGCGAGTCGCAACCGCAAACGAAAAGGCCGCCCGCATCGCGAACGACCTCTCCGGAGAAACCTCCCGCCCCTACTGAGGCGGATGGATCGGCATCATCGTCTCGTCACCGACAACGTCATCGACGACTTCGACGATCCCGCGCCCGACATGGCTGCGACTGCGGCTGTAAAGCAGGTAAACGAGCAGCCCGAGCACCGTCCATGCAGGCAGGAACAGCATGGCCGCCGATGGCAGGTTGAGGAACAGGAACAGGCACCCGGCAATCGTCAGCGGCGCGATGATCCATACCCCCGGAACCCGGAAATGGCGCGGCCTGTCCGGGTCGGTCCGTCGCAGCATCATCACCGCGATAGCCACCATCGAGAAAGCGTAAAGCGTCCCGGCATTGGAAATGTCCGCCAGTGCCCCGACCGGGAAGAACGCCGCACAAAGCGCGACCACGACACCGGTTATCATGGTCACGACATGCGGGGTCTTGAACCGGGGATGCACCGTGCTGAGCGAGTCAGGCAGCAGGCCATCGCGGCTCATCACGAAGAAGATGCGGGTCTGGCCGAAAATCAGCACGAGGATGACCGAAGGCAGCGCGAGGAACGCGGCAATGCCCAGCATGTTGCCGATGCCGGAAAAGCCGATGACGCGCAGCACGTGGGCTAGCGCCTCCTTCGAGCAGACCAGAGCCTCGGCATGTTCGGGCATGGCGCACTGGCGGGCGAGTTCGGGCGAACCGGCCTCGAGCGGAATGCCTGCCGCGCCCATGATCGGCTGGCCGCCAAGGGTGCCGATCGCGCCCGCCGCGACGAGGATATAGAACACGGTGCAGAACAGCAGCGAGCCGACCAGGCCGATCGGCACATTGCGCTGCGGGTTCTTGGTTTCCTCCGCCGCCGTCGAAACCGCATCAAAGCCGACATAGGCAAAGAACATCGTCGCCGCCGCGCCGACCGCGCCGACTCCCGTCCCCCAGCCACCGAACACACCCGCAGGCAGGAACGGGTTGAACTTCTCGCTACTCCACTCGGCGCTGGTGAAGGTCAGGGCAATGAAGGCGGTTAGCGCCGTCACCTTGATCGCCACCAAAACGGCATTGAATTTGGCGCTCTCGCTCGTGCCGAGGACTAGCAGGCCCGTCACCAGCAGGGCGATGACCAGCGCAGGCAGATTGATAAAGCCCCCTTCCGCACCGCCCAGCGCGAGCGGCCCCGCGCTGAGCCACACAGGCAGATGTATTCCAAGGGATTCGTTGAGTATGGTGCCCGTGAAATATCCCGACCAGCCAACTGAAACCGCCCCCGCCGCAATCGCGTATTCCATGATAAGCGCCCAGCCGACCGTCCAGGCGAAGAACTCGCCGATAGTGGCATAGGTGTAGGTATAGGCGCTGCCCGCGACGGGGATCATCGCGGCAATCTCGGCGTAGCAGAGCGCGGCGACGATGCAGACCGCACCGGCAATCGCGAAGGCCAGCATCAGCCCCGGCCCCGCTTTCTGCGCGCCAACGGCGGTGAGCACGAA
>JAGREJ010000033.1:4837-11795 GCA_020446595.1 Novosphingobium sp.
GTCGCCAGAATGGCGTCCAACGGCTTAACGCGATCAAGGATCATCTGCGGGCTCCCACCATACCCCATGAAAGCGCGAAGGCTATACGGATCGCACCGCTTGGCAAGCGCCAAAGCACCGCTCTTCCCCAGTCTGCGCCAAGCGGCTAAACCGGCTCACATGTCCACGACCTTTCAACTCGATACCTCGACCAGCCGCGCCAACCCGACGCCCGCGCCGATGAAGCGCCTCACGGTGCCCGCGATCATGCGGCGCAAGTTCGAGGGCAAGACCGAACAGCCATTGGTGATGCTCACCGCCTACACCGCGCGGCAGGCGCAATTGCTCGATCCGCACTGCGACATGCTGCTGGTGGGAGACTCACTCGGGCAAGTGATCTACGGCCTGCCGAGCAGCCTGCAGGTCACGCTCGACATGATGATCGCGCATGGCGCGGCGGTGGTGCGCGGCTCCTATCACTCGCTGGTGATCGTCGACATGCCTTTCGGCTCATACCAGCAAAGCCCGGAGCAGGCGTTCGCCTCGGCGAGCCGGGTCATGGCCGAAACCGGTTGTGCCGCAGTGAAGCTGGAAGGCGGCGCGGCCATGGCTGAGACGATCACGTTTCTGGTCGAGCGCGGCATTCCGGTCATGGCGCATGTCGGGCTTACCCCACAGGCCGTCAACACGCTTGGCGGCTACATGGCGCGCGGACGCAGCCAGCAGGAGCACGAGAAGATTATCTCCGACGGGCAGGCGGTTCAGGACGCAGGCGCATTCGCCGTGGTCATCGAAGGCGTGATCGAACCGATCGCCATCGCGCTCACCCAAACGCTGGAAATCCCCACCATCGGCATCGGCGCATCGGCGCAATGCGACGGGCAGGTGCTCGTCACCGAGGACATGCTCGGCATGTTCGAACGGGTGCCGCGCTTCGTCAAACGCTATAACGAGATCGCCGATCTCATCTCCGAGACTGCCGCGAAATATGCCGAGGAAGTGCGTGCGCGCGCGTTCCCCGGCGAAGAACAGACCTACCAGCCAAAGAAATGAAATCCGGAATTCCCGTTCGCCTCGAGCGAAGTCGAGAGGCCAATGCATATTCGTGTCTCGACCACGCTCGACACGAACGGCGCCTTCGCTTCACCCCCAGGGCGGCCTGACCTTCGGCGCTGGCGTGCCGGAGAAGCGGGGCGCGGGCGCGGGCTGCGTGATCCCCGCCGCTTCGACAAATGTCCCGCGCGCCACATTGTGCGGATGCTTTGGGGCTTCGGCGAGGCTGAGCACCGGCGCAAAGCAGACGTCCGTGCCTTCGAGCAGTTCGCACCATTCGTCGCGCGATCTGGTCAGGAAGATCTGCGTCAGCCGCTCCTTCATCGCGGGCCAGTTATCCCGTTCGTTCTGCCCCGCGAACAGGGCATCGTCCGCGATCCCCAACCGTTCGAGCATCTCGGCATAGAACTGCGCTTCGATCGGGCCGACCGAGATGAACCTGCCGTCCGAAGTCTCATAGACCTCGTAGAAGGGCGCGCCGGTATCAAGCATGTTCTTGCCGCGCTCGTCTACCCAGCGTCCGAGGCTGTGCAGCGAGTGAATCATGGTCGCCAGCAGAGCCGAGCCATCGACCATGGCGCAATCCACGACCTGGCCCTTTCCGGTCGATTTCGCCGAGAGGATGCCGGCCAGCATGCCGAAAGCGAGCATCATGCCGCCGCCGCCGAAATCGCCCACGGCGTTGACCGGCGGAGTCGGCTTCTCGCCTTCACGCCCGAAAGTGTGAAGCGAGCCCGACAGACTGATGTAATTGATGTCGTGTCCGGCAGCATCGGCAAGCGGCCCATCCTGCCCCCAGCCGGTCATCCGCCCGATGACAATTCGCGGGTTCACACCAAGCAGCACGTCAGGCCCCAGCCCCAGCCGTTCGAGCACGCCGGGGCGAAAACCTTCGATCACCCCGTCGGCCTCACGCGCCAGTTCCAGCACCCTGGCACGGCCCTCGTCCGATTTGAGATCGAACTCGACATGTTCGCGGTTGCGCAGGGTCGCGTCGAACTTGAGCCTGCCGCTCTCGCCGGTGCCGGGACGATCGATCCGGATCACCCGCGCGCCATGATCGGCAAGCATCATGGCAGTGAACGGCCCAGGGCCGATCCCGGCGAATTCGATAATGGTAACCCCTTCCAGCGCGCCGGGCATGGCCTCTCCTTCCCCCGATTGGTGTTCGCAGAGGCGATGCCCGAGAGGAAGGTCTATGTCGAGAGCGATGCCCTCAGGCGTGAAGGTCGTATTGCTTCAGGAGGTCGTAGAGCGTCGGACGGCTGATCCCGAGCAGCTTGGCGGTGCTCGAAATGTTGCCCTCGCTGCGCGCCAGCGCGTGCCGGATGATCTTGCGGTCGGCCATTTCGCGCGCGCTCTTGAGATTGAGCGCACTCGCCTCTTCCCCGTCCGGTTCCGACAGGTCGAGATCGAGGGCGCTGACCAGCTTGCCATCGGCCATGATGACCGCACGCTTCACCCGGTTTTCAAGCTCGCGGACATTGCCGGGCCAGCCCCATGCGTCGATAGCCGCAAGGGCATCGGGCGCGAAACCGCGAACGGCGGGATTCATCTCCTGGGCGAAGCGGCCGAGGAAAACCTTGGCAAGCAGCGTGGCGTCGCCGGGCCGCTCGGCCAGCGTCGGGATTTTCACCACGATTTCGGCGAGACGGTAATAGAGGTCTTCGCGGAAACGCCCGTCGGCGATCATCGCTTCGAGATCCTGATGCGTGGCGCAAACCACGCGCGTATCGACCGCGATGGACTTGCGCGATCCGATCCGCTCGATCACGCGCTCCTGAAGGAAGCGCAGCAGCTTGACCTGCAATTGCAGGGGAATGTCGCCGACCTCATCGAGGAACAGCGTGCCGCCCTCGGCCTGTTCGATCTTGCCCTCGGTGGTCTTGACCGCACCGGTGAAGGCGCCCTTTTCGTGGCCGAACAGCTCGCTTTCGAGCAGGTTTTCGGGGATCGCCGCGCAGTTGATGGCAACGAATGCCCCGCCTGCCCGGTCGCTCGCATCGTGCAGCCCGCGCGCCAGCAATTCCTTGCCGGTGCCGCTCGCGCCCAGCAGCATTACCGAAACGCTGGTATTCGCCACGCGCTCGATCGTGCGGGCGACCTTTATCATTTCCGGCGCGCCGGTGACGAGGCTGCCGAGCACGCGCTCTTCCTTGCCCGCCTTGGCCGCAAGCTTGCGGTTCTCTTCCTCGATCCGCGCCAGTTGCAGCGCGCGCCGCACGATCAGCCCGAGCGCATCGATATCGACCGGCTTCTGATAAAAGTCATAGGCGCCGCGGGCCACCGCCTGAAGCGCGCTTTCGCGCGCGCCATGGCCGCTGGCGACGATCACCTTGGTTGCAGGCTTCAGCGCCATGATCTCGTCGAGCACGGCCATGCCTTCGCTGGTGCCGTCCGGATCGGGCGGCAGGCCGAGATCGAGCGTCACCACGTCGGGCGCGTCGGAACGCAGCGCGGCCAACGCCTCGGCACGGTTACCGGCGATCACCACATCGAAGTCTTCCCAGGCCCATTTGAGCTGGGCCTGCAGGCCGGGATCGTCCTCGACAACCAGCAGCTTGGGTTTTTCTTCGCTCATGATGCCTGCTCCCTCTCGGTGTCGGCAATGGATTGAAATATTTCGACGGCGGTCGAGGCGGGGATGCGCACGGTGAAATGCGATCCCAGGCCTTCACGCGATTCGACCTCGAGCCGCCCGCGCATCGCCTTGACCAGTTCGCGCGCCTCGAATGCGCCGATGCCGAAGCCGCCGGTCTTGGTGGATACGAACGGCTTGAACAGCCGGGTGCGCACGAATTCCGGCGACATGCCGCAGCCCGAATCGAACACCTCGAAGCGTGCGTAGAGCCCTTCGTTGGCAAGGCTCAGGATCACCGGCGAATCGTCCGCGCTGGCATCGATGCCGTTCTGGATCAGATGGACCAGCACCTGCTCCAGCGATTCGGCATCGGCGGTGATGTTCACCTCGTCGCAGCGCGCGAGCATGATCTGCTCGCTGGAAGCGAAGCGGGCCATGGTCGAGCGCACGACGTCGCTCGCGGCAATCTCTTCCAGTGAATCGACCCCGCCGCCGTAGCGCGACAGGCGGGCGATCAGCGCATTGAGCTTGTCCGCCGAGTTGCGCAGCGTGACGAGCATGTCGTCGCGAAACTCCTTCTTCTCCGCATGAAGCTCGGCATTGCGCGCGAGGAGACTGAGCTGGCTCGCCAGGTTCTTGATGTCGTGCATCACGAAAGCAATGCGTCGGTGGAAGTCGTCGAATCGGCTGGCCTCGACAAGCGCCACCTGACTGGCATTCTCGGCAAGGTAACTGGCGAGCTGCTGGCCCACGACCCGCAAGAGGTCGAAGTCCTCCCAGTCGAAGTGGCGCGCGTATGCGGGCCGCGCCAGCACGACCATGCCGATCAGCCGGTCGTAGTGGATCAGCGGCACCAGCGCCCATGCCCGCGGATGATCGAGCAGCCATGTCGGCACCAGATCGCGCTCCGCAATCGGAGACTGCCCGGCGCGCACGTCGTCGAGATCGGCGATCCAGCTTTCCTTCTCGAAGAACGCAGCCGAGGCTCTCGACATGGCGCTTCCCGGCACCTCGATTTCCGGCCAGTTCCAGCGTGCCGCCAGCGTCAGGTCACCGTCCTCGCCGCGTTCCAGCAGAAGCCCGGCGGGGCATTCGGCAATATCGGCAACGGCCTGCACTGCACGCTCACCCAAGGGCGGGGCTTCGGCCCCCGAATTACCAACGGTGCCCGTGAACCGCAGCCATTCCTCGCGATAGTCATAGCGATGCTGGAAGAAATGCTTGGCGAGCATGACCCGCATCCAGCCACGCAATCGCCGCGACGGCAGCAGCAGCAGCGCCGCCACGCTTGCAACGACCAGGAAACCCAATTCCATCAGCCACGCGAGATCGCCGCCCGCCAGCGACAGCCAGCGCGAGATCGTGACCATCGCGACAAGGTAGATGCCGATAATCATCAAAGAGAAAGTCTGGAAAGTCACGGTCCGCGAAGGCCGGAAGCGCAGCTCGTCCCGCCCCCTTGTGGCGGTGACCGCCATCAGCAGCGCCAGAGCCACCGTTGCCAGACCACGCAGGGCGGCAAATTCCTCGGGCCACCCGCCCCCGAGATAGACAAGCGTGTAGAGATTGAGATCGAATATCCAAACGATAGCCAGAGCAGAGGCAGGCCAGCGCAAGGCCGCGCGCGCCTGCGCCGAAGCACCGACATAGAGGTTGTGAACCAGCATCAGCGCGCCGACTGCGAACAGCAGGCGCAGCACGGCATCGAAGCTGCCCGCCAGCACCGAAAGCTGCGAGCCGGGCAGGACTCGCGAAACGACCAGCGCGGCAGCGAGGTTCATCGTCTCGATGAATATGAGAGTGAGCCCGACCGGCCGGATCGGGCCAAGGCTGGCGTGCCGCCCGTCGCCCGAGAACAGCCGATAGAGAACGAGCAGCAGGGCGAGATTGCGCGCAGTCTCGCCAATCGTCAGGAGATAGGGCGCGACAACCACCGCAGGCGCAAGCGACCAGGCCGCGGTCAAAAGCAGGGCCGCCACCACTGGCGTGCCTGCCGGTCCGAACCGCTCGCGCCTCGCCCAAAGCCAGATCGCGACGGCCGCCGCGACGATCGCGCCGACGAGATGCAGCGAGATCGCTATCAATGGCCAGGGCGCGAGCGACGCCAGATTCATCGCGCGCCCTCGTGCCAGAGCACCACGCGGATCGTCTGGAGCATAATCAGCAGATCGAGGAACGGCGTGTAGTTCTTTGCGTAATAGAGATCGTATTCGAGCTTGTGACGCGAATCCTCGATCGAGGCGCCATAGGGGTAGTTGATCTGCGCCCATCCGGTGATGCCCGGCTTCACCATGTGGCGTTCAGCGTAATAGGGAAGCTGCTCTTCGAGGTCGGAGACGAATTCCGGCCGTTCCGGACGCGGGCCGACAAAGCTCATCTCGCCCTTGAGCACGCTCCAGGCCTGCGGCAGTTCGTCGATCCTGACTTTGCGGATGAACTTGCCCACACGGGTAACGCGCGGATCGTCCTTTTGCGCGAACTGCGCACCGTTCGCTTCGGCATCGGTGCGCATCGAGCGCAGCTTGATGAGGTTGAAATCCTGCCCGTAGAGGCCGACGCGGGTCTGCCGGAAGAAGGCAGGCCCCTTGCTGTCGAGCTTCACGATGAGCGCAAAGAGCAGGATCACCGGCGCGGTCAGGACAAGCAGCAGCGCGCTCGCCATCACGTCGAACACGCGCTTGAGCGCACTCGAAACCATGCGACCGGACGAAAACCCGTCGGAGAAGATCAGCCAGCTGGGGTTGAGCGTGTCGAGATCGACCCGCCCGGTTTCACGCTCCATGAAGCTGGAGAACTCGTTGACGTGAACGCCTGCAGTCTTGATCCGCAGCAGATCCTTCAGCGGCAGGGAATTGCGGCGCTCCTCAAGCGCGAGAACCACTTCGCTGACACCGAGATTTTCGACAAAGCGGCTGAGATTGTGGATCGCGGCACGCGGAATGGCTTCCTCGACCACCGGCTTGCCCTCGTTCATGCCGAGAAAGCCGACGATGGCGAAGCCCGCTTCGGGCTTGTCGCCCAGCTCCCTGAGGCGCTCCGCACGGGCGCCATCGCCCAGCACGAGCACGCGGCGACGAAAGGCGGACGAGCCGAGCAGGCCGCCCAGCACGACGCGGTCGAGCATGAGAAACAGGACCGACAGCAGCATCGAATAGGCCAGCGTCGAGCGCCAGAAATTGTTCCCCGCGACAACGAAATCGACAAATGAAAGCGCAATCACGCCAAGCGAGATCGCGACCAGCAGCCGCGCCCCGGCATAGCGCAGCGAGCGCAGCGCATCGTTGCCGTAGACGCCGACCGAAATCATCGCCACGGTCATCACCGAGATGTATCCGGCGTGCGAAA
>JAGREJ010000033.1:11882-14419 GCA_020446595.1 Novosphingobium sp.
ATATCGACAAGCCATAGCAGCACGACGGCGTGCGGGATGTAATGCTTGAAAAGGCGGATCATGAAGGCGCGGTCCATCACAGTCCGGCCACAGGGGCCGTGCACGAACCTGCTTAACGGTGAGTGGTAAAATGTCGGTAAATCTGACAGTTCGCGTGTCGCGCCGTGTGACGCAGATGTCTGATTTCACGCGATTTCATTTGTGCATTTGTCGGATGGATTTACAGACCTTGCGACTGCGCGGCCTGACGGGTCGAGCACCCTGCCCCGCCAGCCCGAAACCCAGGGTTAACCATAACGCGTCGCTGCTTGGTTAACTCGTCGCGTTTATCACGCCGTGCCATGTCCCGCAGCGCGCCGATCATCCCCGTCGATGCCAAGATGTATCGCCACTTCGCGATTGCGACCGTGCTTATCACGGGCTGTCTGGCGATGTTCGCCAGCGGGGAGAACCGCGAGGCCCTGCAGGCGCAGCTCGAAGCGAAACAGCAGCAGAATGCCGCTCAGCAAGCCGAACAGGAAGCCGCGAAAGAGAAGGGCATCGGCAAGAAGGGCAACTTCACGGACAAGCGCAAGAGCAAGGGGTCGTTCACCCCGGACTACGCGCTGCGTGATCGCCCGCCGGTTGAGGCCCGCCGTAACTCGGGCAAGGGCGTCGCCCTCGATGCCGAACTGGTCGCTGGCGACCGGGTCGTCTTCAAGGACGAAAAGGGCAGCTATGCAGGCCCCGGAAACACCCGGTTCGCAGGTCCGCCACCGCCGGGCATGACGCCGCAGCAATATGCGCAAATCCAGAGTCAGGGTCAGGCCGCGAAAAAGAAGAAGCCAGCCCCCCGCCCCGCAATGAGCCAGCAGGAACTTGACGCCATGATCGCGGCATCGGCCACGCGCAGCCAGACCCGCCGGGACTAGCTCAGAAGCATTCGCGAGCGAGAAATTCGCGCGTATCCTTGCCGACCAGAGCCGCATGGCCATAGGCCGGGTGATCGATCACCACCATCGCCTGCCCTTCCCCGCTCGTCCAGGCTGCGATCGCCTCGGGCGGGAAATCGAAATGGAAGAAGTGGACCGCGCTCGCCTTGCCATCGCTCTCGCGGGTGCGCTCGACATCGCCTTCCGGCCGCGCCGGGATAACGTGATCTCCCAGACGGATTGAGATATGGTCCTCGACCCCGCCAATCGTGCGCAGAAACGCATCGCGCTGCACCGGGTCGGCGACCTCGAAAAGGACTGTGGCGGTCAGTTCCATGCCCTTGGGCACCATCGGATCGTAGGCAGCCAGCTCGTCGGCAAGCTGCTCCTCGCCGCCCTTCTCGATGCGCAGCATTTCCTGGATCTGCAACCACATCGAATCCCAGTTCTCGAACAGGATCACGGCGTTGGGTCCGACCGAGAGGCGCGAAAGCTTCTTGCGCTCAATCGCCTCGGCCTTCTTGTCCTTGCGGATCATCTCGTACTGCTCGATGGGCATGATGTCCTCGGCAGTGATGGTGCGGGTATCGCGGGGCATTTTCCTGATCCTTACAGCCCGTAGGCAAAGGCCATGACCTCGATGGGGTGGCCGATGCGTGCTGGCGGCTCCGCGCCATTGGCTTCGATCACCTGCCTGAGGTGCGGCCCGGCGAGCGGACATTCGCTCACCACCATGTCGGGATTTTCCTTCATCAGCGCGCGCGCGCTCGGCTTGCCGACTTTCACCGCGCGGTCGAAATTCGCCTTGAAGATGCCCCACTTGCCGCCGTGACCCGAGCAACGCTCGGTCAGTTGCGGCTTGGCCTCGGGGATCAGGCGCAGCATTTCGAGCGCCTTCGGACCCATGTTCTGCGCACGGGCATGGCAGGCGAAATGGACGCCAATGGTCTTGGCCATCGGCTCGATCGGGGCAAGGCCGTTCGACTTGGCCAGGGCAACGACATATTCCGAAACGTCGAAAGTGTGCTTCGACAGCAGCTCGACATTCGCGTTCTCCGGCTCGATCAGCGGCCATTCGAACTTGAGCATCAAGGCACAACTGGTGGTCAGCGGAACAATGTCCCAGCCATCCTCGATCAGCGGTGCGAAATGGGCCGAAATGCGTTCCGCCGCGCTCGCGACGGCGGGCAGATCGCCATTCTCCAACTTGGGCATGGCGCAGCAATCGGGATATTCGATGCGCACCTGAACGCCATTGTGGGCGAGCACCTTCATCGCCGCCTCGCCGGGCGTGGCGTCATTGAAATTGTCGTGACACCCGGCATAGAGCGCGACCTTGCGCCCGAAAGCCGGTCCATCGGGATTGGGCGCGGGAATCACGGCTGACGCGCCATTGGCAAAAGCGACATCGCGGAACGGCGGCACATGGGCGCGGCTGTCGATGCCGACCACGGCCTCCATCACCGGACGCGTCAGGCCATTGCCTTCCTTCGTCGCCCAGTTGGCGAGGCCCGAGAAAGTCGTGCCCAGCTTGCCGTTGCGGGTCATCTTGGCAAGCTCGGTGTCCGCGAAGGAGGTCTGACCCTTGCGGTTCTCGACCGCGCGGTAGCGCAGCATCAGATGCGG
>JAGREJ010000033.1:14519-16829 GCA_020446595.1 Novosphingobium sp.
TTCGAGAGATCGTCGACCTCCTCATTGGGAGATTCGTCGATCATGTCGAACAGCATCGGGAAGCTGTCGCACAGGTTGAAGCAGCGGCGGCAACCGTGACAGATGTCGTAGACGCGGCGCAGCTCCTTTTCGAGCGCCTCCTCGTCATACCAGGCTTCGTCGCGCCACGGAATTTGGTGGCGGGTCGGTGCTTCGAGACTGCCTTCCATTTTCGTGCTCCCCAATTTCATTCAATGCGGACGCGCCGAAGCGATCCAGAACGGCCTAGCACCGAACTGGATTGCTTCGTGCTTCTTGCCCCTCAAGTTGGCGAGGAGCAAACCGATCCAGGAGATCAGGCGTCGAGGCTGTCGAGCGTCTTCTGGAACTTGCCGGCGTGGCTCTTCTCGGCCTTGGCGAGAGTCTCGAACCAGTCGGCGATTTCGTCGAAGCCTTCGTCGCGCGCGGTCTTGGCCATGCCCGGATACATGTCGGTGTATTCGTGGGTTTCGCCAGCGACCGAAGCCTTCAGGTTGTCCGAAGTGCTGCCGATCGGCTCGCCGGTGGCGGGATCGCCGCATTCCTCGAGATATTCGAGATGGCCGTGCGCGTGGCCGGTTTCACCCTCGGCGGTGGAGCGGAATACCGCGGCGACATCGTTGTAGCCTTCGATGTCGGCCTTCTGTGCGAAATAGAGGTAACGGCGGTTGGCCTGGCTTTCACCGGCGAACGCGGCCTTGAGGTTTTCCTCGGTCTGTGATCCCTTGAGTCCCATGATTCCTGCTCCTTTGCGTGGGAATAACTAGACGCCCCAGATGGGCCTGCGGTGTCCACTTTGCCATCGGGATTTTCCGCGAGCAATCATCGGTAAAACCGATCAATGACCTGCGAATTATTCGCAAAAGAGATTTATTACCGCTTTGCCATAATCCGCAAGGCAGTCCGGGTCAGTGCCTCCGCACCGGTCGAAATCACGGCATCGGCCACGGGCGCCCACTGGGGGCTGTGCAAAGCGGGCATGGGCTTGCTGCCGTTCTTCGCCGCCATGAGATCTTCAAGCGTCGCTCCGCCCACCCAGAAGATCAGCGACTTGATGTTCGCCTCGTCGGCGCGGAGAAATTCGCCGAAATCCTCGCCCGCCATGGCCGGAGGTGCGGCAATCACGCGGTCCTTGCCCAGTGCCGTGCGCATATGCTCGGCAAACTCCTCTGTGAAATCGGGAGAGTTCCAGGTCGCGCGGGTATAGGGTTCCTTGACCGTCACCTCCGGCAACAGCGCATCGGGTAGCCCGGCGGCAATCGCCTCTCCTTTCGCGATTCGCGCGATCGCATCGAGCAGGTGCTTGCGCGTCTCGTCGGAATAGGAGCGCACGGTCAGCTGCAATTCGGCCCTGTCGGAGATGATGTTGTGCTTGGCTCCGGCATGGAAGCTGCCGACAGTGATGACGGCGGCGTCCTGCGCATCGATCTCACGGCTGACGATGGTCTGGAGCCGCGAAACGATGGCGCTCGCCAGCACTATCGGATCCTTGGTCTGTTGCGGATAGGCGCCGTGCCCGCCCACGCCGTGCACCAGAATATCGACCGAATCGGTGTTCGCCAGCGCCCATCCCGAGGACACCGCGACTGTGCCGACCGGTCCCGGACCATCATGGAAAGCGAGCGCGTAGTCAGGCTTGGGAAAGCGCGTGTAGAGCCCGTCGTCCAGCATGGCGCGCGAACCCAGGCCAAGCTCCTCCGCGGGCTGGCCGATCATCACCAGCGTTCCCGACCACTCGGACTTGCGCGCGGCGAGCAACCGCGCCGCGCCGATCCAGCCGGTCATATGCGTATCGTGGCCGCAGGCGTGCATGATCCCGCTTTCGACTCCGGCGGTCGACGTTCCGCGCCGTTTCGAGGCATAAGGCAAACCGGTCTGCTCGACGACCGGCAGGCCGTCCATGTCGGCGCGGATCAGCACGGTCGGACCGGCACCATTCCTCATCACCGCGACCACGCCGGTCTTGCCGACCTTCTCGGTCACCTCGAAACCGGCCTTGCGCGCGGCATCGGCCATGATCTTCGCGCTGCGCAGTTCCTGAAAGCTCAGCTCGGGATTGGCGTGGAGGTCGCGGTAGATCGCCATCAGGCCCGGCATCTGCGCCGACAGGTCGTCGCGCAAGGCATCGGCATGGGCGGGAACGGAAACCAGCGCGAGACTGGCAGCGATGGCGTGTGCTGCGATTTTCATGGCAACACGCTAGGCGCGCCGCACGCGCTTCTCAAGCCGTGGTGCCCCTGGCCCGACTCGAACGGGCACTTCCGAAGAAACTCGATTTTGAGTCGAGCGCGT
>JAGREJ010000276.1 GCA_020446595.1 Novosphingobium sp.
TCGTCGAGCATCATCCGGGTCGAATGGATGCCGCAGCACTGCGTCCAGTCCTCGCCAAGGTGGCTCGCGCCGAGGAAGAACATCGCTCCCGGCACCTTTTCGAGCACGTAGGAGAAGTCCTCCGCGCCCATCACCGGATTGTCGAGCGCGAGGAAGCTTTCGGCGCCGAACATCGTGGCAGCGACCCGCTCGCCCAGATCGACGGCGCGACTGTCGCAAACAGTCACCGGAAAGCCTTCGACCATGTCGATGTCGCAGGTCAGGCCATGGGCGCTCGCGATCCCCGAGGCTACGAGTTGCACATTGTCGCGCAGGCGCTGGCGACTCTCGGCGGAGAGCGAACGCATCGTCCCTTCGATCTCGGCATTGTCAGGCACCACGTTGAAGGTGGTTCCCGAGGAAATTCGCGCAACCGTCAGCACCGCCGGATCGAACACCGAAAACTTGCGGGTTATCATCGCCTGCAAGGCGGTCACGATCTCACAGGCCACAGGCACCGGATCGAGCGTTTCGTGCGGCAGCGAAGCGTGCCCGCCCTTGCCACGCACGGTCAGTGTGAATTGGTCCGCCGAAGCCAGCAGCGGTCCGGCTCTGCCACCGAAAGTCCCGTGCGGCGCATTGGGAAAGACGTGGAGCGCAAAAGCGGCATCGGGCAGCGGATCCAGCAGGCCGTCGTCGAGCATGTAGCGCGCGCCGTGGTGGCCTTCCTCTCCCGGCTGGAACATGAACAGCACTTCGCCCTTCAGCCTGTCGGCGCGCTTAGCGAGCAGTTCCACCGCACCCGCCAGCATCGCGGTGTGCGCATCGTGCCCGCAGGCGTGCATGGTTCCGGCTACCTGACTGGCGAAGTCCAGCCCGGTTTCCTCAGGCATGGGAAGTGCGTCCATGTCGCCGCGCAACAGCACCCGGCGGCCATCACCCGCACCGCCCTTCAGCACGGCGACCATGCCGGTGGTTGAAGGGCCTTCGCGCCATTCGAGCGGCAGGTGGGCGAGCGCCATGCGCACCTTTTCGCGGGTCTTGGGAGTGTGCAGTCCAAGCTCGGGTTCGGCATGGATGGCGCGGCGCAGCGTGACCAGTTCCCCGGAAATGGCCTTGGCGTCCTCGATCAGGTTTTCGTGCAGCATGGGGGTACGATAGGCTTAACTTGCGCGCTGCTCCAGCACCATTGCGGCAATATCGTAGGTCCGTTCGTTATCGACATCGACCGCCTGTGCGCCATCGTTCTGGACAATCGCCGCGATTTTCACGCCAAAGCGTTTCGAGATGCGTTTCGCCGCGCTTTCGATGCCGAGCAGCTTGAAGCGGAACAACAGGATATTGAACAGGCCGAAGGCGTTGATGAGCCGCTTGGGATTCTTCATGAACTGCCCGCCTTCGCGGAACGCTTCGGCCGCGCGCAGGGCATGGGGACCGGCGATCCCGTAAAGATTGCAATTAGCGTAGCCATCGTCGGCGAATTCATAGAACCCGCGCTGCGCCTGCGGGTGGACCGCATGGACCGCGCTCTTGGGCGCAAGGTTCATCGCTGCATCGTGGGTGGAAAGCGCCTCCAGCGTTCCCTTGAAGGCTTCGCGGGTCAGCAACACATTGTCCGCTGTTGTGACGATGAACGGCGCTGCCTGACCTTCGCTACCGAGGATCACGCTCTCGACGATATTCTCCGACGAGGACACAAGATCGACCGCCAGTCCCTTCTCGCGATAGGGTGCGAGGATCGGATCGAGTGCTTCTTGTCCGTCCGGCTCGACCATGACCCGCACTTTGGTCACTTCCGGGCACTGCCCCAGCACGTCCATCACATGGACGATCAGCGGCTTGCCCGCGATCGGCACCAGGCATTTGTGGCTCACCCCGGCGCGCGTGGCGAGTGGATTGACCACGCCGGTGCGCTGGGCGGCAAGCACGATGACAGTGCAGCTTGTCGTGTCCGTCATCTCTGCATCAACCCGTGGCGCACAAGGCTTTCGGCGACGATCGTCTCGATCAGTTCCTCCTGGCTCCATCCCAGCAGTTCCGCAGACCGGCCATAGACCTTCTGCGACCACAGGTTGCACTGAAGGTTGACCTCAAGCAAGTTCACCTCACCGGTTGCTTCGTTGAAGCGGAATTCGAACCGCCCGAAATCGAAGGGCCGGAAGATTTCCACCAGAGTCAGCGTATGGGCGCGGATCGTTTCCCAGGCCTGGTCGCCCTCGAACGGGACGAGCGTATAGTTGTGTTCTCTCGGCCTGAGATCGCGCTTGTCTTCGTGGGTGCGCAGGTATGCCGGGTCGGCCTGTTTGAACAGCATCGGCGGCATGACGAAGGGCTCGCCGTTCAGGGTCAGCACCGGCACCTCGACATCGCTGCCGTTCATGAACGGCTCGACGATGGCATCGTAGCCCTCGGCATGAATGCCGAGCACGGCCTCGCGCACGCCCTGCCAGTCGCTTGCGTCGCTGATGCCCCAGCTTGCCGAGGAATTGTTGGGCTTGATGACGTAGCGGTCGGCTTTCGGGCAACGCGTCTCCTCTACCGGCGCACCGGCGCGATAGACCGCCCAGTCGCAGGTCGGAACGCCGCGCGTGCGCGCTTCGAGCTTGGTCAGGTGCTTGTCGTCGCCAAGGCCGCGCAGGATCGGATTGGCGCCGAGATAGGGCACGCCGAGCCGCTCGCACAGCAGGGGGCACAGCATTTCCGAATTGAAGAAACCTCCCCGGTTGAGCATCGGCCAGACGAAATCGACCTGAGGATCGGTGAACAGCACGTCGAAAGTGGTCGCCACCTGCAGTTTCTCGAACAGACCTTCGAGGATTACGCGCATCTCGTGGTGGTAAGGCGAATGGTTGCCGTCCACGCCGTCGAGGCCGCCGCCGCCAAGCGCGTGCTTGGCGATGAACAGCAGCTTGAGGTCGCGCCTCGCGGCCGAAGACAATTTGGTCGGAGCGGTCATGGTCAATCCTGCGATGCCGGAAGCTTGAACGCATCCGGCCACTTGCCGCGCTCCCATAACGGCTCTAGGGAACTACGCAATTTCCTTGTTCACGCGCCGCCGCATAATTGCGCAGTCGCATGAACGAATGCGCGCAGGTTTCCGTGGCCCTGAACCTCGACACCAGTCTCCACCAATGGATGACGCGCGGCGGCGACGCACGAATCGTTCTTGATCCGGCAACCGGGCTCAATCGCTATTCGAGCGCACCGTTCCCGCGCGACGTGCTTGCCTTCGCTTCGTCGACCGCCAACGATCTTGGTGAAGACGCCGACAAATGGCTGCGCGCGCGATTTCCGCAAGGCGCGGCCCATCTCGAGGATGGCGGAGCCTATGCCGAGTGCCTCAACGAACTGCGCGGGACGATCCGTGCGGCCTACGGCCTCGATTCCGACATCGACGTGTTCTTCGCGCCTTCCGGGACCGACCTTGAATATATCGGTCTGCTGGCAGTGGACGGACGCAGGCAGGGCGGCGTGGTCAATCATCTGCTTGGCGCTGACGAAGTGGGGTCGGGCTGCATTTTCAGCGCGGCGGGCGCCTATTTCGCGCAGGAAACGGCGCTGGGCATGGCGGTCATGCCCGGAGAACCGGTCGCCGGCCTCGGGCCTGTGACCATGGCCGACACGCCGGTGCGGTGCGAGGCTGGCGAAGCGTTCGAAAGCCGCATGCTGGCGACCGACTTCGCCAGTTCGATCCAGGAAACCCTGGCGACGGACCGATACCCGCTTGTTCATGTCGTGCATGGCTCCAAGACCGGGCTGGTCCTGCCAAATCTCGACGATGTCGATGCGCTCAAGTTCCGGTTCGGCGAGGATGTCTGCTTCGTTGTCGATGCCTGCCAGGCCCGTATCACCAGTGAGGCGATCCGGGCCTATCTTTCACGCGGAATGATCGTGTTCGTGACCGGCTCGAAATTCATGGGTGGTCCGCCATTCAGCGGCTTCGCGCTGCTGCCGCCCGGAATCGTTTCGGGTGCCGCGCCTCTCGCGCGGGGCATGGCGCAGATATTCCGGCGAGCAGAAGTTCCGGTCGGCTGGGCGGGCCGCGAGATCTGCAAGGATACCGGCAATCCCGGCCTGGCCTTGCGGCTCAGCGCATCGCTGTTCGAGCTGGCCCGGTTCCAGGCCCTGCCGATCGAGCGGGTCGCCCGTGTGGTCAGGGCTTTTACCCTGGCGACCGACAGGCTCGCCAGCCTGCTCGACGTGCGCAAGGTGGCGAGCGTGCCGCTGGCGGACGCTGACGAGGCGAGCGGATACACCATCGAAATGCTGACGCTGGTCACGCTGGACCTTTGCCATGCAACGGATGGCGCCTTGATTCGGCTGCTCGCTCTTGAAGATGCAGGGCGCATTCACGCCGCGCTTATCGCGGAAGGCATCAGGCTGGGTCAGCCGGTTCGTTGCGTGAGGCTCGCTGGCGACCGGTGGGGCGCGACGCTCAGGATCGGCCTGTCGATGCCGCAGATCGTTATGCTGGATGCGCTGGACGATACCGCGCTCGCGCAATGGTTCGAGATACGAAGCGGACGAATAGGCGAAGCACTGCACTCTCATCTTGCAGCCTGACTTGCGGGTTTCCTGTTTCCGCATGGCCGCGCTTGCCCCTTGTCGCGCCGTCGGCAAGGGTGCACATCGCAACCGCAAATACTGCGGGAACGGGGAAAGCCTGACACCTTGAATGCGCTGATCCAGAGAATGAGAAATGCGCCGCAAGCAGTTGTCTCGGTGGTCCAGAATTTCGGCTGGATGCTGTCCGCGCGCGTCCTCGCCGCGGTGTTCTCGCTGATTTACCTGGCGATCATCACCCGCTCGCTGGGCGTGTCGGGCTTCGGCAAATTCGCACTGATTACCGGGGCGGCGCAGTTCCTGGCCAACCTGCTTGCCTTCCAGACATGGCAGATCATCGTGCAATATGGCGTCGTCCACATCGAGAACGACGACAGCACACGCCTCGCGCGGCTCTACCGCGCGGCCATTGCGCTCGACTTGCTGAGCGCATTCGTCGGGATAGGTGCGTCGGCGCTGATCCTTCACTTCTTCGCCGATGCGCTGGGCATGACTCCCACGCTGGCGCGGGCGACGCTGATCTTCAACGTAATCATGCTGATCTCGGTTCGCTCGACCCCGATCGGCATCCTGCGCCTGCACGATCGCTTCAACCTTGCCGCTGCGGCCGACGCGGCGACACCGACGCTGCGCCTGATCGGGGCGGTCAGCGCGGCATTGGTCCACCCCAAGTTGCAGGGATTCCTGATCGCCTGGGCCATCGCCGAATTGCTGACATTCGCGGCGCACTGGTATGCCGTCCACCGCATCGGCGAGTTGCGACCGATCCTGCGCAACGGCAAGGGGCTGGGCCGCGTCCTTTCCGACAATCCGGACATTGTCCGCTATTCGCTCACATCCAATTTCAGCCAGACGCTGTTCATGTCGGTCAAGCAGATTCCGCTGCTCATGGTCGGCGGACTGACCGGTACGGCGGCGGCGGGCGCGTTCCGGCTGGCCGCGCAACTCAGCCGCTCGCTGACGACTGTTTCGCAGATGATCGCCAGGGCCGCCTTTCCCGAAATCGTGCGCGCGGTGCGCAGTCAGGGCGCACGCAGCCTCGGCACCATGATCGCACAGTCGTTCCGGGTGGCGGCGGCGGTCGGGGCGGTGGTGTTCGTGCTGGCGGTGCTGTTCGGCCAGGTGCTGCTTGAAACCATTGGGGGCAGCGATTTCGGCCGCGCATATGTCAGCCTGTTGTGGCTGACGGGCGCTGCCTGCATCGACCTTGCCCTCGTTGCTTTCGAGCCCACGATCATGGCCGCGAGGCGCGCGCATCTCCTGTTTCTTGCCCGGCTGGCGGCGACGGCGCTGCTTGTCGTTTGCGCAATTCTGCTCGAACCGACCATGGGCGAGAATGGCGTGGCGGCGGCGGTTCTGGTCAATTCGATTGCCCAGGCATTTCTGCTCGGAGCCATCATGCAGCGCATTCTGCGCCGCCGCGACACAGCGACAATCCCGCCCGCCTGACCGGTCCCGCCCGGTGACAGGCGGGCGAAAATGCTGGATTCCTTGCCGCAAGGGCGGCTAGGGCGAGCGGGATGGCTGGCCGAATTTCCACCCTTGATCGCCTCGCGGATACGGCCGCGCGGATCGTTGGCGCTCCGGCAGCGGCACGCGGGCCGGGTGCGCGCGAATATCGCGAGTATCTTGCCTCGCCGCTGGTGGGCCTGATCCGCAATCCGAAGAGCCATCGCAACAAGGGCCACGATGAGGCGCTCGGCAACCGCAAAGACGTTCTCGTTGCCGAGCCACGGACCCGCGCGGAGCTTGAGGACGCGCTCACGCGCTTCGCCGAGGCCGGAATCGACATTCTGGCGATCAGCGGCGGCGACGGAACCGTGCGCGACGT
>JAGREJ010000277.1 GCA_020446595.1 Novosphingobium sp.
GCGGCCTTCGAACCGGGCCTGGACAATCGTGCTGATGAGATCGTCGCCCGGATTCTTTCTGCGCTCTCCAATCAGTTCCTCGAGATAGTCGCGGATCTTGCGCGCGCCCGCGAGCCGGACCGCGACATCGTCGGTCCACAGCGTCTCTCGCTCCCAGTCGAGGAATTGTTCGACCTGATCCTTGGGCATGCCCATGATCTCAAGGAACATGTAGGACGGGAAGAGCTGTCCGAACTCGGTGATGAACTCGCAGGAACCGCGCGCGGCGAACCGGTCGATAAGACCGGCGCAAGTTCGCTCCACGACATCCGTGAGCCGGTTGACCGCGACTGGCGAGAGCAGCGGATTGAGGAACTTGCGATACATCTTCTGTTCGGGCGGATCGCATTCGATGGGAAGCTGTTTCCACTCGACGCCGAGCAGGCCCTGCGTGCCCGCGCTTTCGGCGCTGGAAAATCGTTCGAAATCGGCGAAGGCCTCGCGCATTGCCTCGAAGCCGACCATCATCCACGCGCCCTGTTCGCCGCGATAGCCGTGCGTGGACCAGACGATCTCCGGGCCTTCGTGCAAGCGGGCGCCCGCGACATAGGGATCGTCCAGCTCCATGGTGAAACGTCCGATGTCGTCATCCCAGACAAGCGATGACGGGACGTGCGGGGGTACCGCGTCGGTTCCGGCAAGCGCCGTGCTCATTCTGGCTCCTCGCTCCGCTGTCCGGATGGCCCGGATCGCATTCCTTTATAGTATCCACTACATAACTACAACTCGGGTGATGGGAAATGCAGACCGGAACAGGAAGCCGGTGCCCAGGCAGATGGCCCGATTTCTGACGGATTTCAGGCGGCGCGCTCGAACTGCGCCAGGTCGCCAAAATGATTGCTTCCGGCCGTGACCGCGCGGCTTTTGTCCACGCCGCCTAGTCGGGCCACAGGCCGCGCGAACTCATGGCGGCGATCGCCCGCCGGATCTCCGCCGAACTCGCCTTGCTGTCCGAAAACAGCAGCGGGCGAAGCAACACGGCGGCCGCGACCGTCCCGAAGGTCAGGCGCACGGCAATATCCACATCGAACGGCGGCTTCCTTCCTGCCTGCGCATAGGCCGCCCCAACCGCTTCAGCAGCCTGGCGGAAGGTGTCTTCCAGCCCTGCCAGCCTCACCGGCTCCTTGCCGTCGGAAGCCCCACCAAACATGAGGGCGCTGAACACCTCGCGATTGTCCTCGAAGAAATCGAACAACTCGCCGATCTGCTTGCGCGAGTTGGGAGGTTCGGTTCCGCCCGCCAGAGCCTGCTGCTGCTCTTCGCCGAAGCTTTCCATGATCTTGAGGAAAGGCGCCGAAACCACCGCGTCGAAGAGCCCGGCCTTGTCTCCGAAATGGCGGAAAAGCAAAGTCTCGCTGACATCGGCATTGCGGGCGATTTCCTGGGTCGTCGCTCCGGCATAGCCGCGCTCGGCAAACAGCTGGAGCGCGGAGTTCCTGATAAGTGCGAGGACATCCTCCCGGCTACGGCGCGGGCGTCTGCGGGGTTTCGATTCGGTCAATACAAGCCTCTCGGAGCGCGCCAGTGCGATCAACAATCGTCCCTAGGCAACTGTCCGCCCGGTGCCAAATGCGCGGGGCGATTTTATCCTGAGCGTCAGAAAATCGTTATCCGTCAATGGCGGGGCCGGGCCTTATGGTTAATACGATATTTCATACGTTTAGATACCTTTCTCCTAACGGGGTTTTCAAATCTTATTAGCGATTCACGCCTAGATTCGTGACATGCGCCAGAGCCCCCCTCAAGTGACCCATCGTCGAGTTGGCAAATTGCCGATTCGTGCGTGCCGCGCCGTCACCTCGAAAGTGCTCAAGTCAGCCCTCGAAAACCGGCGCGGCAATGTCGCCATGCTCACCGCCTTCGCGATCGTCCCGCTGATCGCCATGGTCGGCGGTGGCATCGACATGGGCCGTGCCTACATGGCGCGCGCGCAGCTCCAGTCCGCCTGCGACGCGGGCGTGCTGGCCGGTCGCCGCGCAATGAGTACAACGGGCGAATACGACGCGTCCGCGAAGGCCAAGGCCCAAAAGATGTTCGACGCCAACTTCGCCGCCAAGAGCGTGACGGCGAGCGGAGTCACCTTCACTACCGAGGCCAACGACGACGGACAGGTGGAAGGTGAGGCGCATGCCGACGTACCGACCGCCGTGATGTATTTCTTCGGCAAGGATCAGTTCGACCTCAAGACCGATTGCATGGCCGAACTGCAGATCGCCAACGCCGATGTCATGTTCGTGCTCGATACGACCGGATCGATGGGCGGCACGCGCATTGCCGGATTGCGCGACGCGGTCCGCGACTTCCACCGGACGCTCGACGAGGCGATCACGGATGAAAACACGCGAATCCGTTATGGCTTCGTGCCCTATTCGATGACAGTCAACGCCAGCGAGCTGCTTTCCAGCGGCGAGATGCCGACGTCATATTTCCGCGACAGCGCGCCCTATGAAACGCGCGAGGCGCAATTCAACACCCCGGTCTACATCGGCACCACCACGACTGTCGGAACGGCCTACGAAACCTATCCCTATTCGCTCAAGAACAATGATTGCCAGGACTACGGCGACAACGACTACCCATACAATGGCAGCAATCCCGTAACAGTTTCCGGTTCCGCGCCCGGAAAAGTGACGAGGAAGACCTACTCGTACTATTCTTGGACAGGTAGCGGTTCGTATCGAACCTGCACGCGCAAAGTGGTCACCACCGAGACGACGCACCAGACCAAATTCGCCTTCACCAACTGGCGCTACAAGCAGTCCACGCTCGACACCTCGACATTCAAGACCGGGACAGCGGTTCCGATCGGCGCCAATATCGTGACTGCGGCTGCCGGATCGATCATCAATGCCGCGACCACGACCTATGCCGATCAGGCCGGCTATTACGACATGGTCTCGCTCGCCAAGAAGAATGGCAGCCTGTTGCACAATGTCGGCCTCACCAATTCGGTCTGGAACGGCTGCATCGAGGAACGCGACACGGTTGCCGCCAACGACTGGGATCCGATCCCCGACGGCGCGCTCGACCTCGATCTCGATATGACGCCCAATTCGGACGAATCGCGCTGGCGGCCGCTGTGGGCCGACCTCTCTTTCAATCGCAATTTCTTCACGTTCGAAGACACCACGAGCAATCGCAGTCCGGCCCATTCGGTCTGTCCCTCGCCGATGAAGGTGTTCACCGAAGTCGATATGTCCGACGAGTCCGGCGACGTCCCCGGCTGGCTCGACTCCTATCTCAACGGCCTCGTCGCGACCGGCAACACCTA
>JAGREJ010000278.1:0-480 GCA_020446595.1 Novosphingobium sp.
GCATTGCGCTTAGCTGGGGACAGCCAAGCTATACTTGTGCGAATCTGGCGCTATGCTCCGCGCCGAGGAATTCGCAGGAGGGATGGAAATGAGTGAAGGACTGGGTCCGATTCCGGCATCGCTGATCGATCGCGCCAAGGCGATCGTGCTCAAACCTAACGACGAGTGGCCAAAGATTGCTGGCGAAACCCAGAGCCAGGGCGACATCCTGCGCAGTTACGTGCTGCCGCTCGCCGCCATCGGCCCGATCGCGAGCCTGATCGGCAGCCAGATCTTCGGTTATGGCGCGCTGTTCGTCTCGATCCGTCCGAGTCTGATGTCGTCCCTGGTGACGGCGGTCCTGAGCTTCGTGCTCACCATTGTCGGCGTTTATGTGCTGGCCGCGATTGCGGACTGGCTCGCACCCAAGTTCGAAGGCCAGTCCAACAAGCTCAACGCCTTCAAGCTGGTCGCCTATGGCGGCACCGCGGCGTGGCTGGC
>JAGREJ010000278.1:545-2919 GCA_020446595.1 Novosphingobium sp.
TCCGGCCCGATGATGGCCGTGCCCGAAGCGAAGCGGATCGCCTATACCGTGGTCACATTCCTTGCCGCTGCCGTGCTTTACTGGATCGTGGCGCTGATCGTGGGCATGATCGTTGCGACGGTGGGCCTCGGCGCAGCGGGAATCGGCGCGATCGCCGGGGCCGCGGCGGACGACGACGAAGTCACGATCTCGATTCCGGGAGTCGGCTCGGTCAATTCCAGCAAGATCGAGGAAGCGGCCGCCCGCGCCGAGAAGATCCAGAAGGGCGAGATCAAGGCGGTCGAGACTGACACCCTCAAGGCCATGCTGCCCGACACCATCGGCGGCTTTGCGCGCACCGGCTTTTCGACGATGGCGATGGGCGTCGCCGGGTCCGGCGTGGAGGGCGACTACAAGGCGAACGACCAGCAATTCAGCCTCAAGGTCCAGGACATGCTTGCGCTTTCCGGCCTTGCCGGGATCGGCTCGGCCATGGGTATCGAGCAGGAAAAGGAAGACGAGAACGGCTACGAGCGCATTGGCACCGTCGATGGCCAGTGGCGCGAGGAGCGGTGGAACAATGGCAGTTCCAGCGGCACCTACGCGGTCATGATCGCCGACCGGTTCCGCGTCGAAGCCAGCGGCAATGTCGCCAATATCGATGTGCTCAAGGCCGCCGTCGCAAGCATCGATGCGGGCGATCTGCAAGATCTGGCGGAGTAACCGCGCTCAATCCTCGCCGGTGTCTCCAGCGCGGATCTTCGCGCGGGTGGAGCGGATCTGGCCGATGGCGCCGTAGAGGATCAGCGCGGCCAGGAATATCCACACCCAGACCGGGATATTCCGCCCGGCAATCGCGAGATAGAGATAGGCCGAAACGAAGCAGAAGCCCGCGCACAGCGTTGGCAGCAGGGTTGAGCGCCCTGCCCTTGCCCGTCTCACCAGCCATGCGATCGAGGCGAAGAAGAACGGGATCGCGCCGACGTAAATCGTCCCGAAGATCAGCGGATTGACGCCGTAATCGCGGCCCAGCGACAGGAACCAGTCCTGCGCGGCCTCAAGCATCAGGTGAGCACACCATCGTGCAACCGCACGACCCGGTCCATCGCGGCGGCCAGTCGCTCATTGTGGGTGGCGACCAGGGCCGCACTGCCCTCGCCGCGCACCAGCTTGAGAAACTGGTCGAGCACCTTTTCCGCCGTTGCCTCGTCGAGGTTGCCTGTCGGCTCGTCGGCAAGCACCAGCTGCGGCCTGTTGGCAAGGGCCCGCGCCACGGCGACACGTTGCTGCTCGCCACCGGAAAGCTTGCTGGGGCGATGGTGAAGCCGCTCGCCCAGCCCAAGCGCGGCAAGCAATTCACGGGCGCGGAGCTCGGCCTCTTCCTGGCTCCTGCCCGCCACAAGCTGCGGCAACACGACGTTCTCGATCGCGTTGAAATCGGGCAGCAGGTGATGAAACTGGTATACGAAGCCGAGATGGTCGCGGCGCAGTTCCGCGCGTTCATCCCCGTTCATCCGGCTGGCGTCATGCCCCGCGATCTCGATCTTTCCGCCGAATCCGCCTTCGAGCAGGCCCACCGCCTGCAGCATGGTCGACTTGCCCGATCCCGAGGCGCCCAGCAGCGCGACGATCTCTCCGGGCCTGACCGAAAGGTCGATGCCGCGCAGCACGTCGATGCGCACGTCGCCCTGCTCGAAGCTGCGCGTCAGCCCGACGATGCGAACCACCGGCTCACTCATAGCGAAGCACCTGCACCGGATCGGTGCTTGCCGCCTTCCATGCCGGATAGAGCGTGGCGAGGAAGCTGAACACCAGTGCCATGACGCAGATCGCTATGACCTCCACAGGATCGGTCCGGCTGGGCAGTTCGGTGAGGAAGCGGATCGAGGGATCCCACAGATTCTGCCCCGTCAGAATCTCGACCAGGCGCACGATCGGCTGGCGGAAATAGAGGAAGACAAATCCCAGAATCAGCCCGGCGACCGTGCCAAGCACGCCGACGAGAAATCCGGTGGTCACGAAAATCTTCATCAGCGAGCTGCGCGTCGCGCCCATCGTGCGCAAAATGGCGATGTCGCGCGTCTTGGCTCGCACCAGCATGATGAGCGAGGAGAGGATGTTGAACACCGCGACCAGCACGATGATCGAAAGCACCACGAACATCGCCACCCGCTCGACTGCCAGCGCCTCGAACAGCGTGGCGTTGATGGTCTTCCAGTCACTGATGAGCGCCTGTCCGGCCAGCTTCCGTGAGAGCGGGGCGAGTATCTCGCCGACATCGTCGGGATCCGTCGTCGTCAGCTCGATCATGCCGATGCTGTCGCCGGTCAACAGCAGGGTCTGCGCATCGCGCATCGGCATGACCACGAAAGCCTGATCGTAATCGTATACGCCG
>JAGREJ010000279.1 GCA_020446595.1 Novosphingobium sp.
GAGACTGGCGAGCCGGAACGGCCCCTTGAAATTGAGATTCACGACCGAATCGAACAGCGCCTCGCTCACTTCGTGGCTGGGCATGGCAGGCCCCATTCCCGCATTGTTGACCAGAATATCGACGTGCCCGAACGCCTCGTACGCCTGCTCGACCAGAGCTTCGCACTGATCCCATTTGCCGACGTGGGCAGCCACGGCCAGCGCCCTGCGACCCAATGCGCGGCATTCCTCGGCGACCTTCTCGCAGTTTTCGAGCTTGCGGCTTGCAATGACCACATCGGCGCCACGCTCGGCAAAGGCCTTGACCATCTGGTAGCCGAGCCCGCGCGAGCCACCGGTGACAAGCGCGATCTTGCCGCTGAAATCGAATAGCGGATCCATTGTCACTCTCCCGCGATCCGAGCAGTCCGGCTCAGTAGACGCCACCCTGCTCTTCGGCGAAGTCCTTGGCCTCGGTCGGCTTGGTTTCCTTATCGACGGTCGACCTGGCCGGCCCCGCATTGCTGTTCCTGATCTGGGCGATCAGGGCATCGCGCTTGGCGGCGAAATCGTCCGCCTTGGTCCAGCGTTGCGGCTCGGTGTTGGGCTTGAATGCCTCCCAGATGATCGTGGACCCGGCTTCGTTGCCCG
Source organism: Novosphingobium sp. (assembly GCA_020446595.1). Taxonomy (GTDB): domain Bacteria; phylum Pseudomonadota; class Alphaproteobacteria; order Sphingomonadales; family Sphingomonadaceae; genus Novosphingobium. The sequence continues at coordinate 631 of JAGREJ010000279.1, forward strand.
GCTCGCCACCCGTTACCTGCTTGCCGGACACACGATCGATTCTCACCATGCGAATACCGGCGGGCGCAATCAACGGGCGATCTTCCCAACGGCTTCTGGTTTTCTGCACCAGCGCCTTGAACATCGGCGCGGCAAGGCGTCCGCCCTGCGCATAGCCACCCATCGAGCGCGGCTTGTCGAAGCCAAGATAGGTTCCCGCCACATATTGCTGGGTGCCGCCAACAAACCACACGTCGGTCGGACCGGTTGTCGTACCGGTCTTGCCGAACAGGGGCAGCTTCAGATCCTTGAGAGTTGTCGCGGTCCCGCGAATGACCACGCCAGTCAACATGTGCATGGTCTGGAAGGCCGTGCCCGCGTCCATCGCTTGCCTGCCGATACGGGCAATGCGCGGCATCCGCTTGCCGTCCCATTTGTCCATGTTGCATCCCGCGCAACGCCGCTTGTCGCCCTTCCAGATCACCTTGCCCTTGCGATCCTGGATATAGTCGATCAGCGAAGGCGTGAACTGAACGCCGTGGTTTGCAAGCGCCGAATAGGCATTGACCATGCGCAGCACCGTCGTGTCGCCCGCGCCCAGCGAAAAGGCGAGGTAGGGCTTGTACTCGCCGATGCCCAGGTTCTTGATCTGCTTGACGACCTTGTCCATGCCCGCGTCATTGGCGATCCGCACCGTCATCAGATTGCGGGACTGTTCGAGGCCCCAGCGCATCGTATGGTTTCCGCTACCGCCGCCACCGCCGAAGTTGCTGAAGCACTTCTGGCCCAGCGCGGCGCTCTGGAAAACACAGAAGCGTCCATCAAGAATCTGGGTCGCAGGAGTCATGCCCGAATCGAGGCCGGTAGCATAGACGAACGGCTTGATCGTCGAACCAGGCTGACGCAGCGCCTGAATACCGCGATTGAACGAATCGAGACCTGAATCGAAACCGCCCTGCACCGCAACCACACGGCCCGTCTGCGGCTCCATTACGACCATGCCTCCGGCAACCTCGGGGATCGTGCGCACGGCATAGCTGCTGCTGCCGGACGGTGCGGCCGCAACCAGATCGCCGATCTTCGCCGCGCCCGGAATATTCCCCAGCGCAGCGGTCGTGCCGTCGACAAACCCGATACGGCCATTGCTGCCGCTCTTTTGAAGAATGACACCGATCCGCCATTTCTCGTAGTCGATGGACTTGTTGACCATGACCATCTGCGATTGCCAGTTCTCCGGATCGAGATCGAGATGAGCGACCGGTCCGCGCCAGCCCTGGCCGGCGTGATAACGCAACATCCCCGAGCGCAGCGCATCGCGGGCAGCTTCCTGCATATCGAGGTCGAGCGACGTACGCACCCACAGGCCGCCTGCGTAAACGCTGTTCGGTCCGTCTTCGGCATTCTCACCGTACCGTTCGATCAGCCGCCGACGCACTTCCTCGGTGTAATAGCCAACTGCCTGGGAATAGGTTGCCGATCGGCTCGGCACCAGGCCGAGGGGCTGGGCCTTCGCCGCCGCCGCCTGCGCCGGTGTCGCCCAGCCATTATCGACCATCTGGTCCAGCACGTAGTTGCGCCGGGCCATCGCAAGATCCGCATGCTGCGAGCGGCTATAGCGTTCGGGCGCCTTGGGCAGGATGGCGAGGAAGGCCGCCTCGTGGAGCTGTAATTCGCCGACATCCTTGTTGAAATAGGCGCGCGAGGCGGCCTGAACGCCAAAGCTCTGCCGCCCGAGCGGGATTTCGTTGAGATAGAGTTCGAGGATCTGCCGTTTGCTCAGCACCCCTTCGATGCGCCGCGCAACCACCATTTCCTTGAGCTTGCGTGTGATCGAATACTCATCGCCGATCAGCACGTTCTTGGCGACCTGCTGGGTAATCGTCGAGCCGCCCTTCGCCCGTTCGCCAGAGCCGATTTTCGAGACATAGTCGGCCACCGCGCCAAGCAGGCCGGTGTAGTCGACGCCGCCATGGGTCCAGAAAGTCTTATCCTCCGCGGCAAGGAAGGCGTTTATCATCGGCCGGGGGAAATCGTCGAAAGTAAGCTGGACGCGGCGCTCGCGCGCATAGCTGTATACGATCTCGCCATCGATGCCGCGCACCATGGTCGGAAGCGGCGGCTGATAGTCGAGCAGCTTGTCAGCCGAAGGCAGGTTGCGGGTCAGGACGAACCAGAACGCCAGTATGGCCAGCAGCAGGCCGCCGAGCACATAGCCCGTCAGCCGAAAACGTCGGCTCGTCGTCCAGTTGCGATGTATCCATTCCGCCGAGCCGCCCGCAAAGCGGCGGATCCTGTAGCGGACGGTTCCGGGAAGGTTCGAAGCAGCGTCAGCCATCGTGCGGCGCACCTAGCATGAAGCTTTCGCAAAGCGCCAGCATCTTCCCGCCTCCTCACAAATCGCTTTGCCGCGCGAGATAGGCGCGCACAGCCCGCCCCGTGGCTCGCGCGATCGTATCGCGCCCGTCCTGCGTGCGGAGATATGCCGCATCGGCGTCATTGCTAATGTATCCGGTCTCGAACAGGACCGAAGGGACATCGGGCGCCTTGAGCACGGCAAAGGCCGCCGACTGCACCTTGTCGGCATGCAGGCGCGTGGTGCCGCGCAATTCGCGCAGCAACAGGCGCGCCAGTTCGCGGGACTGCGTATCGGTCTCGTTCTGCGACAGGTCGAGGAGAATCGCGTTCACGACCTCGCTCTGCCGGTCGAGGCGCACGCCATTGAGCACGTCGGAGCGGTTCTCCCGCGCGGCGATGCGCGCCGCCGCCTCGCTCGATCCCTTTTCGGACAGGATGTAGACGCTGCTGCCACGCGCCTCGTCGTTTTCCGCACTGTCGGCATGGATTGACACAAACAGGTCCGCGCCAAGCCTGCGGGCGATGGTGCTGCGCTCGCCAAGGGCAAGAAAGCGGTCGTCCGGGCGGGTCAATGCCACGCGAATGCCGCCGCCCGCCAGGATCTCGTCACGAATGGCACGGGACAGCTTCAGCGTGAGTTCCTTTTCACGCAGGCCATCGTTGCCTGCCCCCGGATCATGGCCGCCGTGTCCGGGATCGATCACGACCAGCGGCATGCTCGCATCGATCGGCCCCTCCACTTTCGGCAGATCGATTTCGGACCGTGTCGGCGGCAGGTCGATCCTCAGGACATATCCATAGCCCTGCCCCGGCAGTCCATAAATCCGGTCGACCGCGAGCGAAGCCGCAAGCACGGCGAGCGGAAACAGGAACAACAGGCCGAGCTGAAGCTTGCGGGACATGTCTCGCCCCTAGTCGCGGCGCGCTTGCGTCGCAATGGCGGGACCGGCGCAGTCCCCACCGGCAGGCGCATGGGCAATCATCCGCGTCTGCGCGCCCACCATTGAGTAATAAACTTGCGGTAGAAGATGTTGGCTGTTAATCGCGACCTCAGGGAATGGTGTATCGTTTGCTCCCGGCATTGCGCGCGCGCCTGATTTGGCGACGAGAAATGCCCGGAGACGAGCAACTTCCCCGCTAGGTGCCGAAAACATCCGAACTTTCGGACACAACCAGGTTGATGCGAATAATGAGAACCCTTCTGCCGTTCTGCCAGCTTTCCCGTTCGGGACCGCAGGCAAGCGCAACGGCGCTGGACGCGTGCACTGTTTCGCCACGCTCTCAGGATTACGCAGTCACGATCGCAAGAGGCACGGACATACGGTTCCGTGTCCTCAGGCAAACAACCGCCCGCAACCCGATCCGCAACCTTGCGGCGGGCTCGCGCGGCATCCACAAACAGATTGGCGCACGCCGACCGGCTCGGACCGTTCCGCGCTGCGCACGGAGATTTCTACATGGCAACGCGCATGCTTATCGATGCGCGCCACCCAGAAGAGACGCGGGTGGCGGTACTCAAAGGCAACCGCATTGAAGAGTTCGATTTCGAATCGGCCGACAAGCAACAGATCAAGGGCAACATCTACCTCGCCAAGGTAACGCGTGTTGAACCCTCGCTGCAGGCCGCTTTCGTCGATTTCGGCGGCAACCGGCACGGTTTCCTCGCATTCAGCGAGATCCACCCCGACTATTACCAGATCCCCAAGGCGGATCGTGACGCCCTGCTGGCGGAAGAGGCCGCGCACGCCGAAGAGGAAGCCGCGCTTCGCGCCGCCGAGGACGCTGACTTCAACGGTGACGACGAAATCGATGCGGACTTCGACGACGAAGATCTCGACGGCAGCCTGACCGAGGTCGATACCTCCGAAGCCGATGATGTCGCCACGTTCGAGGACGGACACGTCGAGAATGGCGACGATGGCGGCGACCCGAATGGCGAAGATTTCGATCCGTCGTCGCAAGAGGATGATGACGACGAAGAAGGCAGCGATGCCGAACGTGATGCTTCCGACGAGGAAGGAGGAGATTCGCGCCCCAGGGACCGCTCGCGCCGTCGTGGCCGTCGCCAGGGTGGTGGACGCGGCCGCTCCAAGGAAGCCGACGACCTGCGCGCAAAGCGCATGGCGCTGCGCCGCCGCTACAAGATCCAGGACGTCATCCACCGCAGGCAGGTGCTGCTGGTGCAGGTCGTCAAGGAGGAGCGCGGAAACAAGGGCGCGGCCCTGACCACCTATCTCAGTCTTGCCGGGCGCTATTGCGTGCTGATGCCCAATTCCAGCCATGGCGGCGGCATCTCGCGCAAGATCAGCTCGGCTGCGGATCGCAAGCGCCTCAAGTCGATCATTGCCGAACTGAACCTGCCCAAGACCATGGGCTGCATCGTGCGCACCGCGGGGCTCGCGCGCACCAAGACCGAGATCAAGCGCGACTTCGACTATCTCGCCCGACTTTGGGACGAACTTCGCGAGACTACGCTCAAGAGCTCGGCTCCCGCGCTGATCCATTCCGACAGCGACCTTATCAAGCGGGCGATCCGCGACATCTACAATCGCGACATCGAGGAAGTCATCGTCGAAGGCGAGGACGGCTATCGCGCCGCCAAGGACTTCATGAAGCTGCTGATGCCCAGCCACGCACGGCGGGTGAAGCCCTATGCCGACGCGGTCCCGCTGTTTCAGCGTTACGGCGCCGAGGACCAGCTCTCGGCGATGTATGACCCTGTGGTTCAGCTCAAGTCCGGTGGCTACATCGTCATCAATCCGACCGAGGCTCTTGTCTCGATCGACATCAACTCGGGCCGCTCGACCAAGGAATATGGCATCGAGGCGACCGCGCTCAACACCAACCTCGAGGCCGCCCGCGAAGTGGCCCGCCAGTTGCGCTTGCGCGACATGGCCGGGCTGGTCGTGATCGACTTCATCGACATGGAATACGGCTCCAACGTCCGCAAGGTCGAGAAAGCCATGAAGGACGCGCTCAAGAACGACCGGGCGCGCATCCAGGTAGGACGCATCTCCAGCTTCGGCCTCATGGAAATGAGCCGCCAGCGCCTGCGCACCGGCGTGCTTGAGGCGACCACCCGCGAATGCCCGCACTGCGATGGCACCGGGCTTGTCCGCACCGCCAGTTCGGCGGGGCTTTCGGCCCTGCGCCTCATCGAGGACGAGGCCGCCAAGGGCAAGGGCACCACGGTATCGCTGTTCGCCAGCACGGAGGCGGCGGTCTACCTTCTCAACGCCAAGCGAGCCGACCTTGCCGACATCGAGGCGCGTTACGGCGTAACCGTCGAGGTCATACCCGAAGGCGAGAACGAAGGCGCCAAGATGCGCGTTCTGTCGAGCGGACCGCGCCCGACCAGCATGCCGGTCTTCGAGCCGATCGTCGATGACCAGGAGGAAGAGGAAGATTATCTTCCCGACGACGAGGCCGACGACGAGAGCGATGCCGATTTCGAGGGCGATGGCGCGTCGCGCCGCAAGCGCCGCCGTCGTCGCGGCGGCAAGGGCCGCAGAGGCGAGCGCGAACAGGCGGGTGACGAGGCGCAGGACGCCGAAGCCGATGCGGAGAGCGAAGCCGAAACAAGCGATGGCGCCGAAGAGGAAGACGGCGATGCGCCCCGCAAGCGCAGACGGCGTGGCGGTCGGCGGCGGCGTGGCCGCGGTCGTGGCGCCGACGGCGAAGACCTCGGTGAAAGCCAGGCCGAGGGTCTGAGCGACGAGGAACCCCAGACCGACGCGGTCGAGGAGGTCGAAGCACCCGTTGAA
>JAGREJ010000280.1:0-1055 GCA_020446595.1 Novosphingobium sp.
CCCTATCAGGGCGCGGCGACCGGGGTTGGCGGGATCCTGCGCGACGTGTTCACAATGGGCGCGCGGCCGGTGGCCAACATGAACGCGCTGCGCTTCGGTCGGCCCGATCACCCCAAGATGAAGCATCTGGTGCAGGGCGTCGTCGCGGGCATTGGCGGCTATGGCAACTGCGTCGGCGTGCCGACCGTGGGCGGCGAAACCAATTTCGACCCGGCCTATGACGGCAATATCCTCGTCAACGCGATGACCGTGGGCGTGGCTGACGCCGACAGGATTTTCTATTCGGCGGCGACCGGCGTGGGCAATCCCATCGTCTATGTCGGCTCCAAGACCGGGCGAGACGGCATCCATGGCGCGACGATGGCTTCGGCGGATTTCTCCGACGATACCGAGGAAAAGCGCCCGACGGTGCAGGTCGGCGATCCGTTCACCGAAAAGCTGTTGATCGAGGCCTGCCTCGAACTGATGGCGACCGACGCCATCGTGGCGATCCAGGACATGGGCGCAGCGGGCCTGACCAGCTCGTCAGTCGAAATGGCGAGCAAGGGCTGCGCGGGAATCCGGCTCGACATGAACGCGGTGCCTTGCCGCGAAGAGGCGATGACGCCTTACGAAATGATGCTGAGCGAGAGCCAGGAGCGCATGCTCATGGTGCTCAAACCCGGCAAGGAAGAGATGGCCGAGGCGATTTTCCGCAAGTGGGAGCTCGATTTCGCGGTTATCGGCGAAGTCACCGACACCGGTCGCATGGTGCTCGAATTCGATGGCGAAGTGGTTTGCGACATTCCGCTCGACCCGCTGGCGGACGACGCGCCGCTTTACGAGCGTCCGCACATGAGCCGCGAGGATTACAAGGCGTGGGCCGCGGTCAAGCCGCTGAGCGGCGTTCCCGAGCAGAGCGACATCGGCGCCGATCTGCTGAAACTGATGGCCAGCCCCGCGCTCGCCTCGCGCCGCTGGATCTGGGAACAGTACGACAGCCAGGTCGGCGCGGACACCTTGCAGAAGAGCGGCGGCGATGCGGCCGTGGTGCGGGTTCATGGCAGCGCCAAAGC
>JAGREJ010000280.1:1188-2775 GCA_020446595.1 Novosphingobium sp.
CTGAATTTCGGCAATCCGCAGAGACCCGAGATCATGGCGCAAATCGTCGGCTGTCTCGATGGCATGGGCGAAGCCTGCCGCGCGCTCGATTTCCCGGTCGTGAGCGGCAATGTGAGCCTCTACAACGAAAGCAAGGCAACCGGCGGCGGCTCCGCGATCCTGCCGACCCCGGCGATCGGCGGCGTTGGCCTGCTGGGCGACTACGCCAGGATGGCGACTATCGGCTTCAAGGCAGGCGCGGAAAAGATCCTGCTCATCGGCGCCGATCCCGCCGCACCTCCCGAAATCGGCCAGTCGCTCTGGCTCGACCTGTGCTGCGGCATCAAGGCGGGACCGCCACCGAAGATCGACCTCGCGGCCGAGCGCCGCAATGGCCTGTTCGTATGCCAACTCATCGACGAAGGGATCGTTACCGCCGCCCACGACGTGTCGGATGGCGGTATTCTGGTGGCAGTGACCGAAATGGCCCTGGCCGGCAATATCGGCGCGCGGCTGATCCTCTCGGCCTTCGAGGATCAGGTCGATCTCGAAAAGGTGCGCCACGCCTGGTCGCTGTTCGCCGAAAATCAGGGACGCTTCCTCGTCACCGAGCCATTCGATTCGCACGTGGTGGAAGACCTCGCACGCAAGTCGGGCGTCGGCTGCTGCTGCATCGGTTGGACCGGGTCTGACACGATTGCAATCGGCACCGAAAGCGAGGCCACCGAAGGCGAAGTGCCGCTATCTGCCCTGCGCGAAGCTTACGAGAGCTTCTTCCGCGACTGGATGGAGACCTAGAACCGCGCTATTCCCCCTTTCGAGGGGGAATCGGCGATGCAAAGCAAGTGGCCGCTGTGGCTTGGAGTGGTCGCCGGTGCCCTTGCCGTCATCCTCGCTTTGGGGACGGGCGGTGACAGTGTCGATCAATGGCGTCTGGCAGCCCGTTGGACCGCGCGGACCGGTTTCCTGCTGTTCATCCTGACCTATTGCGCCTCCTCGCTTGTGCGTTTGTGGCCGAATCGAGCGACAAAGGCCCTGCTCCGGGATCGGCGCTGGTGGGGCCTTGGCTTCGCCGCCTGCCACACCATCCATCTCGGTGCGTTCCTGACATATTTCAGGACATCGGGTGAGCCGATTCCGACGGGCACCGTGATCGTGGCGGGATTCGGATATTTGCTGCTCTACGCCATGGCAGCGACATCGAACCGCGCCGCGATGCAGGCGCTGGGCCGCAATTGGAAGCGGCTGCACAAGACCGGAATCCACTATCTGTGGTTCATTTTCGCCTTCAGCTATGTCGGCCGTGTCGCCGATCCGGAGCGCGCGGTTTACGGCGTGCCACTGTTTGCCGTTGCCGTGCTGGCGGCGCTGCTGCGTTTCACTGCCTATCTCAAGTCGCGGCGGAGGATTGCCTAGCCCCTCACCCATTCGCGCTCGTCGATACCCAGCAGCCGCAGAACGCTGGTGAGGTCACCCTGGTCGATCCATCCATTGGCTGCTGCGCGCGCTTTCGGCTTCGCCCGATAGGCAATGGCATAGGTCGCCACTTCGAACATCGGAATATCGTTGGCGCCGTCGCCGGTAGCGAGGCTGATAGCGCCCTCACCT
>JAGREJ010000281.1 GCA_020446595.1 Novosphingobium sp.
CGTGCCGGGAAAGCCCACCATCTGATCCATCTGAGCAAGCTCACCGCCGATCCGCTCGACCTCGCGGTGCATGTCGCCCGTGCTCGATTCGATGGCGTTCGACCAGTCGTTACTGCTCTTGGGAATGTATTTCGCGCGCATCTCCGCATTCATGCCGAAGCCGCCGGCATTGAGCAGAATGCCCATGTTCGCGCCGACACGCCAAGGCTTGCCGTCCTTTTCGGTGACGACGCCGACCGCCTTGTCACCATCGAGAATGATCTCGTTGACCGGCGAGTCGAGGCGAATATCAGCCGCATTCTTTTCGAGGATCGCCTTCAGCATCCGGCCCTGAAGCGCGGCCCCGGCACTGACCCAGTGCTTGCCAGTCAGCTTGCCCATGACAACTCTTGCGGCGGTCTTGGCAAAGACGCCGCGTGCGGCCCAACTGCGGCTCATGTTCGAGATCTGCAGGCCGTCATCGAGACGGACCGGCATTTCCAGCATACCCAGGCGCAGCTTGCCGGGCCAGTCACCGGGCAGCTCCTTTTTGTTGAAGGGAACGGCGGTCACCGTGCGGCTGGTCTTGTTGCCGCCGGGAAGCTCGTCGTAATAGTCGGGCCAGTAATGCGAGCCGCGCTCCAGCGCGACCCCCTGCCCCACCACGAAATCGAGCATCCTGGGCGCCTCGCGCACATAGGTGCGGCGCTTTTCGGGCGAGGTGCCGGGAAACTCCGGGCCGTCCTTCACCACGGAGTCGAGATAGGTGATCGCCTGTTCCTCGTCGTCTTCGCCGGGATCCATGAAGCGGTTGTTGGGAATCCACATCACCCCGCCGGACTTCGCGGTCGTGCCACCGAAATAGGGCGACTTTTCAAGGATCACTACGGACTTTCCGGCTTGCTTCATCAGCAGCGCGGAACTGACCGAACCGGCCCCGCTGCCCACCACTACCCAGTCGAAGGTCTCGTCGAAATCGGCCATCTTACCTCTCCATGGAATGCATTTGCGTGGACCGGGAGTTCAGGCGGAAGGTTCCAGCCGATCGCCAATAGCCTTGAAGAATGCGGTATAACCGGCGGACTGATCCGTCGCCGTGCCCGGCGTCATTCCTCCCGATTGCGCGAAAGCGCCCAGCTTGGCCATGAAGCCTTCAGGATCGTCCGTCTCGACATCGTAGATCGCCATGAACTGGTTGGTGTCCGCACCCATCAGCTTCGCGACCAGTTCGAATCGTTGCGCGCCCTGCAAGCCGAGGCCATTGACCAGCTCGGGCAGGTGCACGTTGTTATACCAGTCATGATAGTCCTGTTCGCGTCCGGCAATCGGCGTAGTGAGAGCGATCAACTTGCAAGATGTCATGGGCATTCCCTCTTCCGGTTCATATGTGTTGTGGCCAGCACCTTCGGACAGCGCCGGACACGATGCAAGAGCGTTGTGCCGCTCCGACTCAGTCCATGGTCAGCAGGATGCGGCCAGCTGCCTTGCCGGATTTCGCTGAATTCATCGCGGCGACGAAATCGCGCAACGGGTAGCGTTCGGCAATCGCCGGAGCGATCACGCCCTGCCCCGCCAGCTCGATCACTCTGGCGCGGATCGCCGCAGCCTTTTCCGGCCAGCGCATCATCGTGTCGCCAAGATGGACACCGACAATGCTGGCGCTCTTGAGCAGCGCAAGATTGCTCGGAATGGCAGGAATGCCCGCCGTGAAGCCAATCACGAGAAGCCGCCCGTCGTAGCCAAGGTTGCGAAAGGCCAGTTCGGAAAGGTCGCCGCCGACCGGATCGAACACGATGTCCACCGGCTTGCCATGGTTCGCCGCCTTGATCTGGTCGCGCCAGTCCGCAGCGCCGGTCTCGATCGCGACATCGGCTCCCGCCGCGAGAACCGCGCGCCGCTTCTCCTCGCTCGATGCCGAAGCGATGATGTGCAGGCCAAGGTTCTTGCCTATCTGGATCGCGGCGATACCGGTTCCGCCCGCCGCGCCGAGCACCAGCATGGTTTCGCCCGGCTGCGCTTTCGCGCGATATTCCAGCGCATAGACGGCGGTCTGGTAATTGGCTGTCATCACGGCGGCCGTTTCCATCGAAAGACCATCGGGAATGCGACCGACCTTGGCTGCGGCGAAGTTGTTCGCCTCGCAAAACACGCCGCCTCCGCTGAAGAATACGGGATCTCCGACATTGAGGCCATCGACACCCTCGCCTGTGGCCGCGACCACGCCTGCGCCTTCGCTGCCGGGAATGTGCGGCAGCTTGGGAACGTGCTGGTAATTGCCCGACGTCGACAGCACGTCCACGAAGGAGACACCCGCCACCTTGACCGCCACGCGCACCTCGCCGGGTCCGGGCGGGCCTGGGTCGAACTCTTCGAGCGCGAAACTTTCGGGTGGGCCAAAAGCGCGGACTGTGACTGCCTTGGGCATTGCTAGTGCTGCCCCCCGTCACAACGCACCAGCGAGCCGGTCACATTGATCGAAGCCGGGCTGGCAAGGAACAGGGCAGCAGTCAGGATTTCCTCCGGCTCAGCGGCATGGCCGCGCGGAATATTGATCGGCCCCTGCCCCTTGTCGGGCCATGCCTCGACAATATCGGTGCGGAAAGCGCCGGGCGACAACGTGTTGACCCGGACTTTCGGCGCATATTCCCAAGCGAGGCTTTTCGACATCGCGTTGAGCGCCGCCTTGGCCGATCCGTAAGGCACGGTTCCGGGCAGCGGCATCATCGAACCCGACGACGAGACATTTATGATCGATCCGCCCTGGCCATCGGCCATGCGTTTGGCGACGAGACTGGCGAGCCGGAACGGCCCTTTGAAATTGAGATTCACGACCGAATCGAACAGCGCCTCGCTCACTTCGTGGCTGGGCATGGCAGGCCCCATTCCCGCATTGTTGACCAGAATATCGATGCGCCCAAAGGCCTCATACGCCTCCTCGACAAGGCGCTCGCACTGGTCCCACTTGCCGACGTGGGCAGCCACGGCCAGCGCCCTGCGACCCAAGGCGCGGCATTCCTCGGCGACCTTC
>JAGREJ010000282.1 GCA_020446595.1 Novosphingobium sp.
GATAGCCGAGCACTTCGATCTCGCTGCCGTCGAGGCCCTCGTCGGGGAAGGGCGAGGCTTCGCTGCCGCGCGTCTTGCTGGCGAGCAGCATGGAGAGACCGCGATGGCCCGGCGTATCGGGATCGGTGCGGCACAGCACCGTCATCAGGTCGGTGCGCGCGGCATGGGTGATCCAGTTCTTCGCGCCCTGAATCGTGAACGAACCGTCGTCACCCCGGATCGCGCGGGTGCGCACCGAGGCGAGGTCCGAGCCGGTGTCGGGCTCGGTGAAGACGGCGGTGGGCAGGACCGATCCTTCGGCCAGTGCCGGAAGCCACTTGCGCTTCTGCTCCTCCGTGCCGTTCTCGCCGATAAGTTCTCCGGCGATTTCCGACCGTGTGCCCAATGATCCGGCGCAGATCCAGCCGCGCGACAACTCTTCGGAGACAAGCACCATGGCGAGCTTGCCCATGCCAAGGCCACCGTACTCCTCCTTGATGCACACGCCGAACACGCCGAGGTCCGCCATTTCGCTGACCACTTCGTCGGGGATCAGATTATCGGCCAGGTGCCATGCGTGGGCATTGGGCGCGATCCGGTCCGCCGCGAAGGAGCGGAACTGGTCGCGGATCAGGTCGAGCGTCTCGTCGTCGAGCGATTCGTCGGGCACCTGCCCCTGCGCAAGCATTTCGGCCAGAGCGGCGCGGTTGGCGGCACTGTTTCCATCGGCAAGGAATTGCGTGGCGGCGGGATCGGCGGCCAGCGCGGCAGCGGCCTGCTGCAAGCCAAGCTCGCCGGGGCGAACGATCTCGTTCTGGCTCATCGGTACGCCGCCCAGAAGCTGCGCGAGATATTCGCCGAAGCCGATCTTCAGCACCAGTTCCTCGATTGCGCCATGGCGACCGGCGGCATTGCCGCGCGCGGCCCACTCGGCAGTCGCGGCGAGTGCTTCGGCGGTGGTGGCGATCCATGCGAAACCATGGACAAGGCGCTGTTCCCTGTCGGCCGAGGCGGCATCGATCTTGCCTTCCGGCGCGATTGCCGCGGCGGTTTTTGCCTGTGCGGCGCTGGCATAGGCGCGTGCGGCTTCGGCGGCAGTCGATGCGAGGGCGGTCCAGTCGGTCATCTTTGGGTCGCTTTCGTGTGTCTGGCTCAGGCCACCAGGCCCTGATCGTGGAGTGCGCCGATCTCGCCGCTCGACAGGCCAAGCAGCTCGGCAAGAACCTCGTCGGTATGCTGGCCGATTGCCGGGCTGGGTGCGGCGGGTTCGCGGTCGTCGGATGGCAAGCGCGCGAAAGCGCCGGGGGTGGGGTAGGTCATGCCACCCGCGTGGGTGACATCGGAGAATATCTCGTTCTCACCGAACAGGCGCGGTTCGGTGGAGAGCGCCTCGTGGAGCGAGCGATAGACCGACCATGTGCAGCCGGCCTCGTCGAACATCGGCCCGAGCTTGGCGAGAGGGAATGTGGCGATGGCCTTCTCGAACACCGGATCGACCTTGGCGCGGTGGGTGAAGCGCGCCCCTTCGTCCTTGGCCAGCGATACGCCCAGTTCGCTTTCGAGCGCGGCCATCTCGCTTTCGATGCCGAGCGCGGAGACAAGCCCGTTCCACTGCTTTGGCGTGATCGCCACCAGCATCACGCGCACCCCGTCGGCGCTGACGAAATCGCGCCCGAAAGCGCCGAACAGGTTGTTGCCAGAGCGCGGACGGTCGGCGCCGGTCGACAGCACTTCGGCCACATTGCCGAGATTGCCCATCGTCGCGGCGGCAAGATCGGAGAGCGAGAGGCGCACTTCGCGGCCCTTGCCGGACCTCGCGCGCTCGCGTTCGGCGGCGAGAAGGGCAAAGGCCCCGTAGCCGCCCGCCAGCAAGTCCCATGCGGGCAGGACGTGATTGACGGGCCGGTCGTCGTCGGCAGGGCCGGTCATGTAGGGCACGCCAACGCTGGCGTTGATCGTGTAGTCGACCGCCGGGCTGCCATCGGCCCAGCCCATCACCCGCAGCGCGATCAGGTCCGCGCGCAGGGCAGACAGCGCCTCGTAGGACAGAAACCCGTTCACCGGGAAATTGGTGACGAATAGGCCGTCGCCCGATGTCGCGATCCGCTGGGCCAGTTCGCGCCCTTCGGGCTTGCCGAGGTTGAGCGCGATCGAGCGCTTGCCCTTGTTGAGGCCCTCCCAGTAGAGGCTCTGGCCTTGAGGCCCCAGCGGCCAGCGCTTGCTGTCTGGTCCGCCGCCGATGGCGTCGAAGCGGATCACATTGGCGCCCATCTGCGCAAGATAGAGCCCGCAACTCGGACCGGCGATGAACGCCGCGCCCTCGACTACCGTCATGCCGGCGAGGAGCTGATACACTCAGTCCGCCTCATAGGCCGACAGGCCGAGCAGCGCGCGGCGACGCAGCCACAAGGCGGGGCGATAACGGTCCGATCCGGTGATCGCCTGAAGTGTCTGCATGATCGTGTGCGTCTTCTCCACGCCCAGCCAGTCCGCGATCTCGATGGGGCCTTTGGGATAGTTCTGCGCCAGTTTCATCGCGAGATCGATGTCTTCGGGCTTGCCGACCCCGATCTGGGCCAGTTCACAGCCCAGATTGGCGATCATGCCGAGCACGCGCTGGAGCACGAAACCAGCCGAATCCTTGATGCATTCGACCTTGAAGCCTTTCGAGCGCAGCCAGTCCGCAACCTGCGCCGCCATTTCCCCGCCGCCGGGAGCCGACATGACGGTGAGGTGCATGTTGGTGCGCGCGGTGCAGTCCACCGCGACCGTGGTTTTCGGATCGAGGCCGAGCCGCGCGCAGGCACTCGTGCAATCCTCGCCGATCGGCGCGATCAGGGTGACGTCATTGCCTTCGGTCCAGCCTACGTCGCTCGCCAGTGCATCGAGATCGGTGCTGGCTTCGCCAATGCGGGGTGAGAACGAAGGCGGATTGGCAGAAGCGGCCGGGCTTTCGGTCACCGCGCCAGCGCCATCGGCATAGGAGTAGAACCCCGCTCCGGTCTTGCGGCCATAGTCGCCCGAATTGAACATCAGCGCGTGCAGAGTTGTCGTCTTGAGGCGCGGATCGTGCTGGTAGCCCTCGTAGATGTAGGTCGAGGCGGGATAGTTGATGTCGATGCCGGTGAGGTCCATCAGCTCGAACGGCCCCATGCGGAAATTCATCGCATCGCGCATGATCCTGTCGAGCGTGGCGTGGTCGGTGACGCCTTCCTGCACGACCGCCAGACCTTCCTGCGTATAGGCGCGGCCTTGCAGGTTGACGAGGAAGCCAGGGCCGTCCTTCACCACCACCGGATCCTTGCCGATTGTGTGCGAGAGTGCGACGGCGCGGTCAGCGACCGCCTGGCTGGTGCCGGGCGCGACCACGACCTCGACCAGCCGCATCAGCGGGACCGGGTTGAAGAAGTGCAGGCCGCAGATGCGGTCCTTGGTCTTGCAGCTCGCCGCGATCTCGGCGACCGACAAAGACGAAGTGTTCGATGCAATGATCGCATCGGGCGCGAGCACCCCTTCGAGTTCCGCGAACAGCTTCTGCTTGGGCTCCAGCCGCTCGATGATCGCCTCGATCACCGCTTCGCATTTTGCGAAATCGGCAACACCGCTCGCCAGCGTCAGCCGCGCCCGCGCGCTTTCGGTGGCGCCTGCTTCGAGCTTGCCCTTGCTTTCGAGCTTCTCGATGAAGCCGAACATCG
>JAGREJ010000283.1 GCA_020446595.1 Novosphingobium sp.
GGCTTGCGGTTGCCATCCTCGCCGCTGTCGTCGGCGCCGAGCACGCTGTCGGCGATCTCACGGATCGCGTTGCCCGCCTTGCTGGAGCGGTTCGCTTCCGAGAAGGTCTGGCCGAGCTTGGCGCTGTTGGTCGCGGCCTTGATGTCGTAGGGGATCGAGATCTGCACCGGGCATTCGATCGAAGCCTCGAAATCGGCCTTGCTGATTTCGGCGACGCCCGACTGCACCTTGTTGGCGACCACGATCACCTTGGCATGCGAGGCGTTCGATTTCAGCCACGAAAGGATGCGGATCGTATCGCGCGCCGAGGCGAGAGTGTATTCGGCAACGAGCACGACCACGTTCACATCGGCGAGCAACTGCGGGAAGTTGATGACCATGTTGCGCGGCAGATCGACGACCGTCATTTCGAACGCCTGACGGAATTCCTCCTCCAGTTGCAGGAAGGCGGCGCCGTCGGTCATCAGCGGTGAGTTGATCGGCGCTTCAGCCGACAGCAACGCGAGATTGTCGTTGGCGCGGATCATGGCGCGCTCGATGAACAGGCCGTCGATGCGGCTCGGGTTCTCGATGGCGTCGGTGAGGCCGCGTCCCGGCTCGAGGTCNNAGCGCCAGCGCGCCGGTCCCGAAATGGATGTCGAGATCGAGCAGAGCGGTCGAACGCTTGTCATCGGCGCTGAACAGCCAGGCCAGCGAAGTGGCGATGGTCGATGCGCCGACGCCGCCGCGCGTGCCGATCACGGCAGCCGAGATATGCTGCTTGGCGCCGCCCGCGTCCTGATGCTTGGGCTGGGTGAACACGGCCTGCGCCTGCGCCAGCGCGTCGCGCACCTGCGCGGGCGACAGCGGCTTGAGCAGGTAATCGTGGATCCCGCTGGCGATAAGGTCGCGATAGAGGCGAACATCGTTCACCTGACCGACCGCGACGACGACCGTGCCCGGCTCGCAGACTTCGGCCAGAGCATTGATGTCGTTCAGCGGATCGCCGCTTTCGGACAGATCGACCATCAGGATGTTCGGGCTCGACGTGATCGAGAGCGACTGGACGGCGTTACGCAGGCCGCCCTTGTTGCACTTCTCGGGCTGCCAGCCCATCTCGATAGCGACCGGGCGCAGCACGTCGAGCGAAGCCTCGTCGCACAGGTAGGCCGCGAACATGTCGCGATTGCCTTGGCTGCCCGCTTTCCAGGGTGCGTTCATGACTTATTTCTCCGTCCCTGACTTTTGGAGATCCTCGGCGCCCGTCGATTTCTTCTCGCGGAACGTCTTGATCGCCTTGTTGCCGCTCATCACGACGGTGTTGCCCATACCAGTCGTGCCCCGCACCAGGTCTTCCGGATCGGAAACCATGGCGGCGAGGTTGCTGTTGGTGGCGCAACCATAATTGCTGCTGGTCGCGTTCATCAGGTTGACGTCCGATTTGGCGGACCAGTTCGGGCAGCTCGGAACCGATGCGGTCGAGCGCGTGATGACGACGCGTGCATTGCCCGCGCTGACAAAGCCGGTGGTCGTCGGCGCGATGTCGCTCACGGCGATACCGTAGCGTGAAGCGATTGCCTCGACTGCGGCCAGCGTCGAGCCACTGCGCAGCGGATCGTCGATCGAGATGCGGTCGCCGTAGCGCAGGTCCATTGCCTCGAACCAGCCGGCAAGGCGCCGCTGTTCGGAATAGCTCAGGCCACCCGCACCGGTATTCACGTCGAAGGTGTAGTTGGCGCGTTCCACGACCGGCTCGTGCACGGAGTTGAGCGAGCGGTTGCTGGGCATGCCGCCACAACCGGAAAGGGCGAGGCCTGCTGCAAGCGCGATAGCGATGCCGCTGGCGCGCTGCGTCTTCTTGGAAGGAAAGACTTTCATGGTAGTCACCTCGATCAGTTCAGGCTGAAGCCGGGAGCGGGCGCATCATTCGACGCACGCTTGTTGCGCTTGGAAGATTTCTCGGACTTGGCCTGCTTTGGCGCTTCGTCCAGCGGAGCCACGCTGATGCTCGGGGCATCGGCTCCCGAAGGCGCAACGGTCGGCTTGGGCCGCGGCGGTCCCTTGTGGCCGCCGGCATCCTGGTTGCCGAGCAGACGCTCCACCTCGTTGGGCGCGCTGTATCCGTCGGTCGGCAGGACGATGTCGCCATCGTTGACCGGCTTGACGAGATAGGGCGTGACCACGATCACCAGCTCGGTTTCGCCGCGCTTGTAATTGGTCGAGCGGAACAGCGAACCGAGGATCGGCAGGTCGCCGGCGCCCGGCGTCTTGTCGATGTTGTTCTGCGAATAGTTGGTCATCAGACCGGCGATCATGAAGCTCTGGCCGGAACCGAGCTCGATGGTCGTTTCGGCGCGGCGGATCGTCAGCGCCGGGATCTGGAAGCCGTTGAGCGTGACCGATCCCTGACTTGAAAGCTCGGACACTTCGGGCCGCACGCGGATCGAGATGCGACCGTTCGAAAGCACGGTCGGCGTGTAGGTCAGGCTGACGCCATATTTGCGGTATTCGATCGCGGTCGCTCCGAGACCCTGACTGATCGGGATCGGAAATTCGCCGCCCGCCAGGAACTCGGCCGATTCGCCGGAAAGCGCGGTCAGGTTCGGCTGCGAGAGCGTGGTGACGAGGCCGATGCGTTCGCCAAGGTCGAGCGCAGACGAGATGTCCAGCCCGGCGAGCTTGCCCGCAAGACCGAGCGTCGTCGCGCCGTCGAGCGCCTTGAAGCCGTATTGCGTGCCGCCGGTGATGAACTGGCCGGTCTGCGGATTGAACGGCAACGACAACGTGCCCGCCGGAAGTCCATAGACCGCCGAGGCGTCGAGCACGGGCAGGCCGGTGGTATTGTAGGGCGCGATCGAAGTCGCGCCGACACGGCCGCGGGCGACGCCGAACTGGATGCCGCCGGTGGTGTCCTTCGTGAGGATGTTGGTGCCGATCTCGCGCACCAGGGTGCGGCTGACTTCGGCGAACCGCACGCGCAGGTTAACCTGGAGCGGCGTCGCCATGGTCAGGCGGCTGATGACATTGGCTTCCTTGCCGACGTAAGCCTGCACGAGACGCTCGGCCTCGGCGGCGTCCTCGGGCGATTTCACAGTGCCGGTCAGCAGGAAGGTGCCCTGACCCATCGTAGCGACGCCGATGCGCGCTTCCGGCATGGCCAGCGCCAGCATCGCATCGACGCTGTCGAGGTTCGAGCCGACGCGGATGTTGCCGGACCAGATGATGTCGCCCTGCGAATTGCTGGCATAGATGGTGGTGGTGCCGCCGCCCTTGCCGAACACGTAGAACTGGTTCGTCGACTTGACCTGCACGTCGGCGACGGCCTCGTTGGCGACGAACACGTCCGCCATCTTGCCCGCCACGTTGACGAGCTGGCCGTTACCGATCGACAGGGAAATGTCCTGGGCCGGACGGATGACCGACTGGGCCTGGGCCGTGGCCGGTGCGAGCACCGCCAGCGGGGCCAGCGCACAGGCGGCGCTCAGCATCGATTTGACAATCCGCGATTTCATGGTGTTGCCCCCTGAGGCCTTGGAATGGTTGGCGATCGAGCCAGTGTTTGCTTTCTTGGTCATGTCACTGAGCCTTCCCGACCGGAACGTCCTCGACCGACTTGCCGCGCGTCACCCGCACGATCGGCCCCCTTGGGACGGCGGGAACAGCTGCTCCTGCAGCAGCGGGCATGCCCGAGGCGGCTGCCGCGGCAGAGATCGCCTGCGTCATCATGGCGGCGGCCTGGGCGGCCTTTTCCTCGCCGGTTGCAGGCTTGCTCTTGCGCTGGAAGCGCGAGACGTCGCCGCCGGTGACATAGGTCGAGCCACTGTCGATCGGGCGGTTCATCGCCTGACGCAGAATCTTTTCTTCCTGCTCCTTCGAGGCGCCCGCGGGCACCTTGACGTCGCCGTTGGCGATGACGCGCTCAAGCTGGTCCTGGCTGTCGGCGAGCGAACGCAGCGACAGGCTGAGCGAGCCGATGGTCTGTGCGACCGCGACCTTCTCGGCGATACGCGGCGTCACTTCGAGCGTGACGGTGCGGAAGGCGCGGACCACGGTCTTGCCCTCGACAGTCTCGGATTCGGTGGACTGGTCGGTGGCGAGCACGCGGATGTTGCGCAGGATCGTTTCCGAAGCCTTGAGCGGCTGGCCGCCGTCGCCGCTGACCGTCTGGGTCAGCACGAGGTCGACGCGGTCGCCCGGAAAGACGAAGCCGCCGACACCGGTCTTGGCCGAGACGGGGATCGTCACGGCGCGCATGCCGGC
>JAGREJ010000284.1:0-8825 GCA_020446595.1 Novosphingobium sp.
CGAGATCGTGCCCATCGAGGTGCTCGGCTTCGACGGATCGACCAGCACCTTCGCCGTGGATGAACATCCGCGCCGGGACACGACGATGGAAAAGCTTGCCGACCTCAAGGTCATCCATCCCGAAATCGAGGGCTTCTCGATCACGGCGGGCAATGCCAGCGGCGTCAACGACGCGGCGGGCGCGCTGATGCTCGCCTCGATGGACGCGGCCAAGGGCAATGGCTCGGAAGTCATCGCCAGGATCCTCGGCTGGACCTCCATCGGCGTCGATCCGGTACGCATGGGCATGGGCGGGGTCGAAGTCATCACCAAGCTGCTCGACCGCACCGGTCGCAAGACCAGCGACATCAAGCTGTGGGAAATCAACGAAGCCTTCGCCTCTGTGCCGGTCGCGGCATGCAAGGTGCTCGGCCTCGACGAGGACACGGTCAACATCGCGGGCAGCGGCTGTTCGATTGGTCACCCCATCGCGGCCTCGGGCGCACGCATGCTGTGCACGCTCATCAACGATCTCAAGCGCGCCGGTGGCGGGCTCGGCGTCGCTTCGATGTGCGCTGGCGGCGGCCAGGGCGGCGCGGTTCTGGTGGAAGTTTGAGCAAGCCCGCTCGTCCTGGGCTTGGCGAAGGACAGTTCTTCATCAAGAAGGGCGGCGCTTCGACAGGCTCAGCGCGAGCGGAATTTGATTGAACCGATCTTCTCAGTCCAGCGCCTGATAGACCAGTGAATCGAAGGCGGGGCCGATCTCGCGCCGCATGTCGAACCACATCTGCGTCATCATGACCGCGACCAGATCCTCGGACGGATCGGCGAACCATCGCGTCGAATAGGCGCCCGGCCAGCCGAACTTGCCCGGCGAGGCCAGCGAGGTATCGTGCCCGCTCGGCCCTACCACCGATACGCCAAGGCCAAAGCCATGCGCACCGAGAATGTCGAACACCGGGAAATGCGGCGCGCGCTGGCTCTCACCGATCCAGTCGCGGGTCATGGTCTCGACCGTCTTGCGTGACAGGATGCGTGTGCCGTCCAGCTCGCCATGATTGAGCAGGGCCAGCGCGAAGCGGGAATAGTCGTCGGCGGTCGAAACCAGCGCGCCGCCGCCGCCTTCGAACCGGGGCTTCTTGCCGAACCACGAATCGTCCGGGTGGTCGTGGATCTTGAGCCTGCCAGCCTCGTCGCGCATGTAGCCGACAGTGAAGCGCTCACGCTTGTCCTCGCCGACATGAAAGCCTGTGTCCTTCATGCCAAGCGGGCCGAGAATGCGCTCGCTGAGCGCTTCGAACAGTGACTTGCCGTCGATCCGCGCGATCAGCACGCCGAGAACGTCGGTCGAAAAGCTGTAATGCCAGGTCGTGCCCGGCTGCGAGATCAGTGGTGTTTCGCCGAGCGTCGCCATCCACTCGTCGGGAGTCATGTCGGCGATAATGCCGCCGCCGCGCAAGGGCGCGGCTGCCTTCTGTAATTCGCCGAAGCTGTTGAAATCGTAGGTAATACCCGAGCGATGAGTGAGCAGATCGATCACGGTGATCGGCCTTGCCAGTGGCTCGGTCTCGCTCACCGGTCCGTTTGGATCCTTCATCACCTGCATTTCGGCCAGTTCGGGCAGCCAGGTGGCGACCGGATCGAACAGCCGCAGCTTGCCTTCCTCCAGCAATTGCAGAACGGCGGCGCTGACAATCGGCTTGGTCATCGAAGCGATGCGAAAGATCGCGTCGGGCCGCATCGGCTTGGCCGCCTCGACATCCATCATGCCGTGGCAGCTTTCGTGCACCAGATGGCCGCGCAGCCAGATCTGCGTTTGCACCCCGGCATAGTGACCGCCATTGGCGAAGCCATCCATGGCGTCTGTCAAGCGTTTGAGGCGCTCCATGGAAATGGTGCCGGTCATTGTGCTTCCCCGTGTTTGGTGTTCACTCCGCCGCTTCGCATCGTCTCGGCCTCCCCGGCGAGCGAGGGGTCGAGCGCGGCGATCTGCGCGGCGAAGGAATCGATCAGGGTGCCCGATGGCATGACCGGCCCGTCCATCAAAGCGCGTTCCTGTGCGGCCCAGTCCTCGGGGCCGGGATTGTCGAGCACGACATGCTCGCTCAGCGCATAGGTCACGCGCTGGGCCACACCACCGCCAAGGAAGAAGCCCTCGCCATTCAACCGGCAATCCTCGTGCACCAGCCAGGCCGCAAAATTGGCGATGTGTTCGGGGCCGAACCGCTTTTCGAGCACCTCGGTCGCGAACTCATCCTGAATCTGGGCGGTAAGCCGCGACCAGGCCGCGGGAAGGATGCAGTTGGCATGAATGCCATGCGATGCGCCTTCAAGCGCCAGCCCCATGGTAAAGGCGAAAATCGCGCCCTTGGCCGCGCCGTAGCTGGTGGCAAAGGGATTGCCGAACATACCGTTCGAGGCGGTCGTCAGAATGCGCCCCGCGCCGCTTGCGACGAGATGCGGCCAGGCCGCGCGCGCCAGATCGACCGTGCCCCGCACGTGAATGTCGAAGGCATTGTGCCAGTCCGCCGCAGGCATGTCCGCCAGCATGCCGCCGTGGCTGCCTCCGGCATTGCAGATCACCACGTCGAGCCGCCCCCACTCATCGAGCGCCCGCACGACCAGATCGTTACAGCATGTGCGCACGTCGCCCTTGTGCGAGATCGCCTCGCCGCCTGCCGCGCGGATCGCGGCAGCAGCCTGCTCGGCCGGATCGTCGCCCTGCCCCGCACGCCCGGTCGGATCGAGCGCGGCATCGTTGATAAGCACCTTGCAGCCGCGCGCGGCGAGCAGTTCGGCATGGGCGCGGCCCACGCCCCTGCCGCCGCCGCTGACAATGGCGACCTTTCCGTCGAAGCGCATCATGGCTGTCCTTTCACTTGGTATCCCAGCCCAGCGGCAACCGGGTGAGGCCGATGGTCAGGCCCGAGACGTAGGAATATTCGGCGTCCTCGGCGAGACACAGCCCCGGCATCGCCGGGAGCAGCCGCTCCAGCATAGCGCGCAATACCGTGCGAGCGAGCCACGCGCCGGGGCAGATATGCGGTCCCGCCCCAAACGGCGTGTGGCGGAACGGCTGGAGTCGGTCGAAATCGACCAGCAGCGAATTGCCGTAGGTTTCCTGGTCGAGCCCACCCATTACAGTGGAGCAGAGAACGAGATCGCCCTTCTTCATGGTAACGCCATGAAATTGTTGATCCTTCGCAACCACGCGCGTGATGTTGGCAATGGCGTAACGGCGCAGCAGTTCCTCGACCGCGTGAACCGCAAGCTCGGGCTCGGCGACCAGCCGCTCGCGATCTTGCGGGTGGGTGGCAAAATGCAGCATGGCATGGCCCATCTGCGAGGTCAGGGTATCGACGCCCGCGCCCAGCATCAGCATCGAGATCGAATGAATCTCGTCATGGGTGAGCAGTCTGCCATCGACGCGGCCCTGCGTGAGAGCTTCGATGAAAAGGCTCGAATCTCCCGGCTTGTGGTGCCCGCTGGCCATTGCCTCGCGTTGCTCTGCCACCCAGTCGCCAAGGAAGCCGCGCGCCTCGCGATGCCCTTCGAGATGCTCCTCGATAGAATCCCCGTGGAACATCTTGCGCGACCATTCGCGAAAGTGGTCCTGCCGATCGGCTGGCAATCCCATGATCCTGAGCACCAGCGCGACCGGAAGCGGTCTGGCGAAATCGGCAATGAACTCGCAGTTGCCTCGCGGCGCGAGATCAGCCTGAAGCGCGCCGAACACCTGGTCCATGTAAGCCGCGATCGGGGCAAGGGCGCGCGGGCTGAACACCTGCTGCGAGAGGATCTTGCGATACTTGCCGTGCTCGGGCGGATCGAGGCTGGAGGGAATCGATTGTGGACGCGGCGGTGCGGGGATCGTCACGACGCCGTTGGAAAACAGCTCGTACCTGCGGAACACTTCATCGACGACCTGCGCACCGCTCACCACCCAATGTCCGCCGTTGCACGGGGTCCAGAACACCGGCTCGCCCTTGCAGGCCTCGGAGTAATAGGTCCACGGATCGCGCGCGACATCCTCGCAGTAGCGAAAGTCGAATTGCTTCACGAGGTGAGCGGGAACGTGATCGGGAACCAGTTCGCCCGATCCGATGGCCGCGCCCTCACCCACTGGGCTGCTCCGCGCGTGCGATGAAACGCACCGGGATCGAATCGAAGCCCGCCACGACGCCCGTCGGCTTGAGGCGCAGTTCGCCCGCCAGTTCGACATTGGCGAGGCGACGCGTCAGTGCGCCGATTGCCTCGGCCATTTCGACCCGCGCCAGCGTCTGGCCGATGCAGGCGAAACGGCCGAAACCGAAGCCGATGTCGTAGGCCGGGTCGCTGCGCGGACAATGCAGGCTCGCCGCATCGTCGAACACTGCCGGGTCGCGTCCCGCCGCCGACATGTTGAGCGAAACCAGATCGCCCGGAACCAGCACGTGGCCTGCGACCTCCAGCGGCTCGTGGACTACCCGCATCTGGCGCGGCGTGCCGGGGTGCAGCCGCATTGAATCGGCGATGACATCGGGGATCGGCGCGGGATCGGCGGCAAGCTGCTCCCACAGGCCTGCCTCCAGCACGCTGACCAGCGAACCCGACAGCGTGTAGCGTGTGGTATCGTGCCCGCCGAGCAGCATGAAGGAAACCGACCAGACCAGTTCGCCATCGGTGAGCTGGTCGTCGCCGTCCCACAGTTCGATCAGCGCGCCAAGAAAATCGTCGCGTGGCGGGGCGGCACGACGTGCGTCCACCACTTGCGAGATATGGCCGAAGAGATAGCGCAGCGCCTTTTCGAGCACCGGCATGCCCGGCTCGAACGGCTTTTGGCCCAGCATGCGCAAATGCATGGTCGCCGCCGCGACCTCGGGCACGTCCTCACCGGGCAGGCCGACAAACTGCGAGATCACAGAGATCGGATATTCGTGGCAGAACTGGCCGACCAGATCGGCATGGCCCTCGCCGATGAACCGGTCGATCAGGCCGTTCGCAATGCGGCGCATTTCGGGCCGGAAACTGTCGACGCGCGACGTGGTGAAGGCCTTGACCAGGATCGGGCGGATGCGGTCATGCTTGTCTGGCGCCATGAAGTTGAGATTGCCGTCGCGGATGAATTCCAGGATGATTTCGCTCGCGCCGATCGAGCGGAAATAGTCCACATCGCGCGGCTGCATGCGCTTGTCGCGAAAGGCCTGACGCACCACCGGATAGCTGAGGAACTCGTAGCCGTATTCGCTGCGCGCCACGGCGGGGCGCGGTCCTTCGGGAAGTGCGGAATCCGGATCGAGATAGAACGCATCGCTGTTGGTGACGATCACCGGGCACTGGCTCGGGTCCGAACCGCTCATTGTCACCGCTCCCATCGTTCGTTGCGGGGCAAGACTGGCACTCACTGCACGCCGAGACAAGCGCAGCTTGCGCATGAGCCATCGGCGATCCAGTATGGCAGCCAATCGGTGAGAGGATGAACATGCGGGAAAACCCCGACTATGCCGCACGATACGGCAAATGGGCCATGGTGATTGGCGGCTCCTACGGGCTGGGCGAGGCGCTGGCCCGCGAACTGGCGCGTCGCGGCATGAACCTTGTTATCACCGCGCGCGGGCAAGATAAGCTCGATGCCGCCGCCGCGCGCCTGCGCGCCGATTTCGGGGTTGAAACGAAAACCATCGCCGCCGACCTGTCCGACCCGGGCATTCTCGACGTGATGCTTTCCGGACTCGGCGGCACGCCGGTCGATTTCCTCATCTACAACGCCGCGCTCGAACACGGCGGCGAATTCATCGTTCAGGACGTGGAGCGCCATCTCGCCAACATTCAGGTCAACTGCGTCGCGCCGACGATCCTTGTCCACCATTTCGCGCGCGGAATGGCAGAGCGCGGGCGCGGCGGCATTGTCATCTCCTCCTCACTCGGCGGAGCGCAGGGCCTCTATGCCTGGGCGAGCTATGGCGCGAGCAAGTCCTACGAAAACCTGCTGGGACAGGCGCTGTGGTACGAGCTCAAACCCAAGGGCGTGGATGCGACGACCTTCATGATCGGCTCGACCTATACGCCGAGTTTCCAACGCAACCAGAAGCTGCGCCAGACACCGTTCGCAGAGACGCGCACGCCGGAAGGCCTTCCCGAAGGCGCGCAGGTGCCGCAGGATCCCGAGGAAGCGGCAGCCAACCTCTTCGCGCGGCTCGACGGGGAATGGCCGCCGATGGTCTATGCCAACCCGCGCGACGAGGAGAACGCGAACAGGATGGCCGCGCTGTCGCTGGCCGAACGCATCACCCTCACCAGCGATGCCGTGCGCAAGAGTTTCGAAGCCGCGCCGGGAGCGAAAAGGGGCGAGCCGCAATTAATGTAACGGGAGCAGGCAAGGTGCAAAAACATCATTTTAAACTTACTTCGGCGCTGACCATCGGACTGGCGAGCCTTGCGCTGTCCGCCCCGGCATGGGCGCAGGCCACACAGACAACACCGGCCCGGCCCGATACCCGCCCCAACATCATCGTCATCGTCGCCGACGATCTCGGATTTTCCGATCTCGGCGCATTCGGCGGAGAAATTCGCACACCCAACCTCGACGCGCTGGCGATGCAGGGCGTTCGGCTGACCAACCTGCACACCGCGCCGGTCTGCAGCATGTCGCGCGCGGAACTGCTGACAGGCGTGGACCATCATCGCACCGGTCTTGCCACCTTCGGCGAATTTCTCGACCGCAACCCCAATCAGAAGGGCCAGCCGGGATACGAGGGACATCTCAATTCGCGGGTCGTGACTATCGCCGAGCGCCTGTCGCAAGGAGGATACGACACGATCATGTCGGGCAAGTGGCACCTCGGCCAGGTTGCCGAATCCGATCCGGCAAAGCGGGGCTTTAGCAAGTCCTTCACCCTGCTTGGCGGCGGACACAACCACTTCAATCCGCCTGCGGCTCCCGGCGCGCAGACCGCCTATGCCCAGTATACGCTGAACGGAAAGCCGGTCACACCACCGCCGTTCTATTCGTCGGACTATTTCACCGATCAGCTCATCGGCTTCTTGCCCGACCGCGCCGAGAACAAGCGTCCGTTCTTCGCCTATCTGGCTTTCACCGCGCCGCACTATCCGTTGCACGCTCCGGCGCAGGACGTTGTCCGCTACGCCGGCAAATATGACATGGGCTACGACGAGCTGCGATCCCGGCGCGTCGCGCGCCAGAAACAGCTGGGGCTGGTGGGCAAAGACGTTGTCGCGCACGACCCCAGCAAGCCGACACGCTGGAAGGATCAGCCGCCTTCCGAGAAGAAGCGGCTGGCAAAGCAGATGGAAGTCTACGCCGGAATGGTGGATCGGCTCGACCAGAACATCGGTCGCCTGATGGACAGCCTGAAACAGCGCGGACTTGCGGACAACACGCTGATATTCTTCATGTCCGACAATGGCGCCGAAGGCCACCAGCTCGAACAGTCGGTGGTGTTTCCCGATGTCGGCAAGGCGCTACTCGGCAGCGGCGACAACAGCCTCGAGTCGATGGGGACCGAGAAAAGCTATTTCTGGTACGACACCAACTGGGCAGAAGCCGCGACGGCGCCTTCGCGGCTGTACAAGTCGTTCCCGAGCGAGGGTGGCACCCGCCCCGTCGCGTTCATCGCCGGAACGCCGGTGAAGCAGTCGGGCATATCGTCGGCCTACGTTTCGGTGCGCGATGTCGTGCCGACGATCATCGAGCTTGCACGACTGCCCAAGCCGCAATTCACGCGCGGCAACGATCCGGTCTTCGTGCCGACCGGGACCAGCCTGACACCTTTGCTCAGCGATCCCGGCGCAGTGATCCACCAGCAGGTGATCGACAATGGCGAGATGTTCGGTCGCCGCTGGTCGCGAAGGGACAACTGGAAGGCGGTCTATATCCCGGCCCCGACCGGCCCGACGCGCTGGGAACTGTTCGATGTCGCAGCCGACCCCGGCGAAACCCGCGACCTCGCTGGCGAGCACCCCGAAATTCTTGCGGAACTGCGCCTGCAATGGCTGGAATATGCTTACGACACCGGCGTGGTCGTGCCGATCAACGCCGGAAACTGAGAGGCAAGCTGGCGGGGTTTCGGCCCTTGCCTGCCCATCCACGCCGCAAACAGGTGCCCGACGGCGCCGCCCGCTCAGATCCGGTTGCGCCGCCGGATCGCGTCGAAGCGTTTCCACATTTCCGCCGTCCGCTCTTCCGGCGTCACCTTCGGACTGTCGGCGTGCATGTGCGAGGCCAGATCGGCAAGCGGCACCACCTTGGTCTTGAGGTCCGGGATAAGGCGCGAATGCACATTGCGGAAGTTGAGAATGCCCGCAGTGTATGCCTGATTGTCGATCCAGTTGGCATAGCCGGGATCCTGCGCCGAGAGGACGAAGCGGATCACGCCGTCGGGGTCCACCCGCGTGCGGCTCGGCGTGTAGCTGACCGGACGGTAGAGATAGTCCATCGAATTGCCGAACATCGCTTCGCTGGTAATCATCCAGAAGCCGTCATAGGCCTCGAATTCGAGGATCAGAGCCTCGTCTTTCTCCAGCGCCCAGCGCATCATGGTGATGAGCCGCCCGCGCCGCAGGTCGCGCGCCTCGGTTTCGTCGGTCCACGGCTTGTCTGGCGTCAGGTTGTTCCCGGCGAACCGGTTGATCGCTTCGGGATCGATCTGGTCGCCCGATTCCCACACCCAGTCGGGCCAGAACTCGACGACCTCGTGAACGAAATTTCCAGCCCATTCCATCGCGTCCATCATCTCTTTCGGATCGGGCATCGGACGCGGCCCCTTCATGTCGACGCGCTCGATCCGGTAGTCGGCGGCTTCCTCGTCCCATGAATCGAAATACTGGCGCAGGAACAGCTTGCGCGA
>JAGREJ010000284.1:8935-9442 GCA_020446595.1 Novosphingobium sp.
GCTTCGGGCGTGTCGCCGAACGGTTCGTGCAGCGTGCGCAGCTCGGTGCCATAGGCCTTGTCCGAGCGCGGACCCTGCACCGTGATGTTCCACATCCGCGCGGTGCTGCGCTTGCCGGTGATGCGATAGGTCGAATTGCCGTCGATCCACGCCTGGATATAGATGCAATCGGCATTGTCCGACCCGAGCTTGCGCGTGGGCGAACAGAACACGTGGAACATCGGATACTGCGTGTTCTTGGTTTCGAGCGCGAGGTCGAAAGCCTGGCTGAGGTTCTGCGTCAGGTAGCGGAAGCCATCAGCGCGCTGGAGCGGAGTCGCCGGGTTCAAGTCCTTGTAGATCAGGTCCGCCGCGCCCTTCAGGCGGTCACAGAACTGGTGCCAGGCCGCTTTCAGCTCCTCATCGACCGGTGAATCGCCATATGCCATGCTATGCTCCCAATCTGGTCAAAAGCTCGCTGGTGTAGTCGCCCGCGCGACGCACCGCCTCGTCATAACCGGCCTCGGC
>JAGREJ010000285.1:0-3629 GCA_020446595.1 Novosphingobium sp.
AATCGCGACGCGCAGGTCGGCGCAACGGTGTTTAAGCGCCTGGAACATCGCCAGCGGACGGTCGAACTGACGGCGCGTTCCAAGATGTTCGACGCTCACCGCCAGCGCTGCCTCGGCTCCGCCCAATGCATCGGCGGCGAGTGCAAGCAGCATATTCGCGCGGATCGCTTCTGCCAGATCGCGTGCGACCTCTCCCTTGGCCAAAGTCACGCCCTGTTCGTCAGGCACCTTCACGTCGAACAGGCGGCGTGTCCCGTCCCATGTCTCCTGCTTCACGATCTCGCATTCTGAAAGCGGCACGAGGGCGATCAGCTCGCTGTTCACCTGCAGCGCATGGCTGGCAAGGTCGGCATCGGGCACTGCCGTCAACACGTTCTCTCCTGATCCTAGGGCCAGCGATGCGGTCATGACTTGACCTGCCATTGCTGCCTCCAGCAATGCGTCCGCCTCGTTGCTGCGCACACCGCCAGCCAACGCATCGATTACCATCATCTGCGCGATCATCGGCCCCGGAACCAGCGTGCGGCCCAGCGCCTGATGGATGACCGCGCGCGCCTCATTGCCCTGTCCCAGCCCACCAAGCTCCTCGGGCACGCACATCATCAGCCAGCCCATCTCGGCAATCGTGTGCCAGCTTGCTTCGGCCTCAGGCGCAAGTTCCTGCGCGTCGAAAGCTTGCGCTGCTGCAGCTTCGAGCTCGGCACGCGTGATGCTCACAGCCCTGCCTCCTGCACCCAGTGCTTCGGCTCGCGCGCCATGCCCAGCATGCGTTCGGCAATGATGTTCCGCTGCACCTCGTCGCTGCCCCCGGCGATGGTCCAGGCATAGGAGTTCATGAAGTCGGCCATCCAGTTGCCGGTATTGAGATCGCCGAAGGTGATGGGCGCACGATATTGTTCGCCGAGCCCGCCAAGCCGCACGCCAAGATCGGCCCAGTCGCGCAGGCACCGCGAATAGCCAAGCTTGACCAGCGCGGCATCGCCCAGGCCCTCGGTGCCGTCGATGCGCTTCTGCAGGTAGGCGTCGGCCAATGCGCAGACCGAATCGACGCGTGCCGAGAGCCGCCCGAAATCACGCAGGACACCAGCATCGTCGATGCGCCCGCCCGCATGGATCAGGTCGGCCAGTCGCCACATCGCGCCGCGCATCCGGTAGGACAATTCCATCAGTGTAAGGCCGCGCTCGGACGCCAGCGTTGCCTGCGCCACGCGCCATCCGTCTCCTTCTTCGCCGACCCTTTCGGAAACCGGCACGCGCACCTCGTCGAGGAAGATCTCGGCGAATTCCTCGTCGCCCTGAATCTGGCGGATCGGGCGTGTGGTGACGCCGGGGCTCTGCATGTCCATCAGCAGATAGGTGATTCCCGCTTGCTTCACGCCCGAGCTGTCTGTGCGCACCAGCAGCAGGCAGCGGTCCGCATATTGCGCCATGGTCGACCAGACCTTCTGGCCGGTGACGATATAGTGGTCGCCGTCGCGCACGGCCCGTGTGCGCAGCGAAGCGAGATCCGAACCCGCGCCCGGTTCGGAGAAACCCTGACACCAAAGCTCGCCTTCAAGGATGCGCGGAATATATCGCGCCTGCTGCTCCGCACTGCCGCACTCGGTCAGCGTCGCGAAGGCGTGATAGGTGGAAACGAAGGTCAGCAGCAGACGCGGTGCGTCGGCGCGGGCAAGCTCTTCGTAGATAACCTTTTGTTCGGCAAGGCTGCGCCCCCCGCCGGGCCATTGCTTGGGCCAGTGCGGCACCGCATATCCGGCGTCCACCAGCTTTGCGAACCATGCGCGCTGTCCGGAAACAAACGCTTCATGGGTATCGGCGTCGCGCCAGTCGGCAGGCCTGTTATCGGCGAGCCAGCCACGCACTTCGCTGCGCAAGATTTCCGTCGGCTCGTTCAAGGCATCTGCCCGTTTCTTGCTGTTGCATCGGTTCGGCGATCATCGCCTCGGATACTGGACTATCGGCTCGCGCCCTGCGATCCAAGCCAGGCAAGCGATAGTTCGCCGGGGCGTAGACACGATGCAATTCGAATGGACCGAGGAACAGCAAGCCTTCCGGCAGCGCCTGCGCAACTTCATCGAAAGCAACGTGCCGGAGGACTGGGAACGCTTC
Source organism: Novosphingobium sp. (assembly GCA_020446595.1). Taxonomy (GTDB): domain Bacteria; phylum Pseudomonadota; class Alphaproteobacteria; order Sphingomonadales; family Sphingomonadaceae; genus Novosphingobium. The sequence continues at coordinate 2,113 of JAGREJ010000285.1, forward strand.
GCCGAACACGGCCCCGCGTCTGCGGCTCTGACCGAATTTGCGCGCGACTTCTGCGGCAAGCTGGCCGAGAACGATCTGCTGACGCCGCACTGGCCGGTGGAGATCGGCGGGTTGGGTCTCGATCCGTGGCACCAGACGATCCTTGCGGAGGAAATGTGGACGGCGGGTGAGCCGCGCGGCGGTCAATATATGAACGTCAACTGGATCGGCCCCACGCTGATGAAATACGGCAGTGAGGAGCACAAGGCGCGTTACCTGCCGGGCATCACCAGCGGACAGGCGTTGTGGTGTCAGGGCTTTTCCGAACCCGGCGCGGGCTCCGACCTGGCCTCGCTGCGCACGCGGGCGGAGGCCGATGGCGAGGTCTACCGCATCAACGGCCAGAAGGTCTGGACCAGCTATGCGGGCCTCGCCGAAACCTGCTTCCTGTTGTGCCGCACGGGAGAGGATCGCAAGCGCGGCATCTCGATCCTGCTGGTGCCTATGGACACGCCCGGCATCACCGTGCGCGAGATTCCCTCGATCATAGGGCGCGGCGACATTCACGAGGTGTTCTTCGACGATGTCGAAGTGCCGCTCGCGGCCCGGCTTGGGGAGGAAGGGCAAGCCTGGGAGATCATCGCCTATTCGCTCACCAATGAGAGGCTCGGCATTCCGCGTTATTCGCTTGCGCGCGCGGCGCTCGACCGGGCCGTGGCGATCCTGACCGAACGCGGCGATTTCGCGGACGAAGCGGTGCGGATCGCGGCGGCACAGGTCGCGGCGCTGTGCGAGGCGTCACGAATGGCCAATTATGCGATCGTGAGCCAGCGTGCGCGAGGTGAGGCGGTGGGCCCTGAAGCCTCGTCGGCGCGCTTCGCGACGGTCATGGCCGAGCGGCGGGTTTGTGAATTCATCGTGGAACACTTGCCCGAGGCGCTCGCCGACGCACATCCCTACCTGAAGATGCATCACCAGCGTGGGATTGTTGCCGGAATTGCTGCAGGAGCGGCGGAAATCCAGCTTAACATCGTCGCCAGCGACGTGCTCCGGTTGCCGAGGGAGCCGCGCTGATGGACCTGACGCTGAGCGACGACCAGCGCGCGATTCTCGATGCGCTTGATGCCCTGTTGCGGCCATACGAAAGCGCCCCGATCCATGATGCACCGCTCTATGCCAGCGACCCGGCGCTCGATGCGGCGCTGGCCGATGCGGGGTTCCTCGAAGTAGCGGCCGATCCCGAACTGGGCACGGCAGCCGCCGCACTGGTGATCGAGAGGCTCGCGCGTCTGCCGGTCTGCACCGAAGCCATGGCGAGCGTGTTGATCGGGCCGCTGCTAGGCGGCGATGCGCTTCGTCCGATATGTCTGGTCGAAGCGCGCCAGTGGCGTCGCCCGGTGCGCTACCTGAGGGAAGGGGCCAGCGTCGTGGTGCTGGAGGACGATGGCGTATCGTGCTTCACCGCCAGTGAGGACCATTTCCGGCCCGAGCCCGAATCCCTGTTCGCCTATCCGGTCGCGACTCTGACCGGACTTCCC
>JAGREJ010000285.1:3700-10294 GCA_020446595.1 Novosphingobium sp.
CTTGCTGCCGAATGCGCCGGTTTGCTTGCCGGTGCGCTGGCCAGCACGGTCGCACATGTGTCAGAACGCCATCAGTTCGGCAGGCCGCTCGCCACATTCCAGTCGATGCGCCATCGCCTTGCCGAGGCCCAGGTGCGGATCAACGGGCTCTATTGGCTGGCGATGAAGGCTGCGGCTAGCTGCGATCCGGGCGATGCGGCCATGGCTGCGCTGCACGCTCAGGAGACTGCCCGCGCTTGCACATATGATTTTCACCAGTTCCTTGGCGCGATGGGCATGACGCTGGAGCATCCGTTGCACCTGTGGACCTACCGTCTGAAACTGCTGTCGGGCGAGCTGGGCGGCTCTGCCGGACAGGCGCGCCATGCGGCAGATGCGCTGTGGGGCGCAGCATCGGGAGACTGAACGAATGGAAATCAAGGGTTTGGCTGCTATCGTCACCGGCGGTGCGTCGGGGCTTGGCAAGGCAACGGCGCAGATGCTGGCCTCTGCCGGCGTCAAGGTCGCGGTGTTCGACCTCAACGCAGAAGCGGGCGAGGCAGTCGCCAGCGAGATTGGCGGTGTGTTCGTTGCGACCGATGTCACCGACGATGTCAGCGTTGCTGCCGCTCTGGACAAGGGCGAAGCAGCGCACGGCACCGCGCGGCTGCTTGTCAATTGCGCCGGCATTGCACCGGCAGTGAAAACGGTAGGCAAGGAGAATGCACCGCATCCGCTCGATACTTTCCGCAAGACCATCGAGGTCAACCTGATCGGCACCTTCAACGTGATCTCGAAATTCGCCGCGCGCGCCGCCGCGCTCGACGAGATCGAGGGCGAACGGGGAGTGATCGTCAACACGGCTTCTGTCGCCGCCTACGAGGGGCAGATCGGGCAGGCGGCCTATGCCGCGTCCAAGGGCGGGGTGGTTGGGCTGACGCTCCCGGTCGCGCGCGATCTTGCGCAACACAAGATCCGGGTGATGACAGTTGCGCCGGGCATCTTCCTGACGCCGATGCTCGAAGCCTTTCCGGAAAATGTGCAGGAGGCGCTGGGCGCGCAGGTGCCACATCCCAGCCGCTTGGGCAAACCTGCCGAGTATGCGCAGCTTGTTGCCAGCATTATCGCCAATCCAATGCTGAACGGCGAAGTCATCCGGCTCGATGGGGCGATCAGGATGGCACCGCGCTAACGGCAGTGCGTGCCCAACGGTCGATCCGGTCGAACAGCCTGCCGCGCGAAGCGAAGGCGAAATGATTATGCCCGGTATCCTTGAGAACGTGCAGGGTAACATCGGGTGACGAGGTGAAGCACGACGGCACATCGTAGGGCCGCTTGCACAGGTCGTCGTCGCCGAACGCCAGCAGCACAGCCACGCCGATCGCGGCGGCCTCGCGCTTCCACGATCCCGGAATCATCGAGAACGTGCCGCACACGGTGAGCAGTTCCGTGCGGATAGCGGCAATCGCCCGTCTCCCGGCTTCGTCGCCTTCTTCGAACACGCTTGTCGGACCGGGATTGCGGATCATGTCCTTGAACGGTTCGGCGCCGAGTTCCCTGAGCCTATCGGAAAGCTTGTCGCGGGTAGCATCCGGGTCGTCGGCAAGGTGATGCAGCGCCTCCATAAGTATCTCGATGGCTCCGAACGGGTGCGAGCCGAGTATTGCGACGGCATCGAAGGGGCGGTGATGGGCCTGCATCAGGCCGGTCAGCATACCGCCCATCGAGTGCCCCGTGCCCACGGCCCGCATGCCCGCGACGGGTCGATAGTTCGGCAATCCGGCCTCGATTCGCGTCCTTGTCGTGGCAACGACCTCGGCGTCGATTTGTGCGACTGGGTGGGGGGCGAGCATAAAGCCATCGTTCGGCCTCTCGCTCGCGCCGATGCCGGGGTGATCTACCATGACGCAGATATGGCCGCGCATCGCCATGGCCTCGGCAAAGCTCAGTCGATTCGCTCCGCCGGGATCGAGATCGAAATAATGGCGATTGAGGCTGCCGCCGGGAAAGCAGAAAAATGCGATGGGCCGGTCCGGGAGTTGCTCTTGCGAGGGCAGAGTGTAGTGCACGGCAATGCCGAGCGATCCGGATTGACCGAGGCTTGCGGCATCGACCTCGATCCTGTCCTCGATCCGGATGATCTGCATCAATGCATCGATCCTTTCAAAAGCTTACAATCCTTGCAATTCCCGCATCGTTTGTTGTGCCGACAGGATAGTTCCCGAATACCGGCGCGCCTGCATGCCGGGGTGACGCAAATCGAAACAAGGAGTGTGCGACATGAAGAGGCTTTTGACCATGGCAATGCTGGCCCTGAGCCTCGCCGCGTGTCAATCGACGACGGGGAACGACGTGTCGCCTGCTGCGGCCACTGCCGAAGCAACGCCGGAATCACACATGCAGTCTGGCAACCTTGCATTCGCTCAGGCTGCCTGCGGAGGGTGTCACGCTGTCGAGGGAGGAGCACTGTCGCCCAACCCGGCATCGCCGAGCTTCGCGGACATCGCCAATCGCAAGGAACTGAGCGACGTCAGTCTGGCGACATGGCTTCGCGATGCGCACAACTATCCCGAAGTCATGGATTTCGACCTCGACGACGCTCAGGTCGATGCGCTGGCGGCCTACATTCTGACGCTGCGCGATCCGGATTACCGCGCCCCGATTTCCTGACCGAAACGCCAATTGCCGATTTGGTCTTGTCAATCGCAAGGCGTGCCCTAGGCTCGCGACAAGGCAGGTAGGATCAAGCCAGCGAACTGGCACCCGCCCTTGGCCCGGTTGAGCGAGGGCGGGAGAGAGAAATGCGGATCTATTACGGCTGGATCATTGTCGTGCTGGCTGGCCTTGTCATGATGCTGGCGATGGGAACGACAGTGGGTGTCTATGGTCTTTACGTCATACCCGTGGCCGAGGAGATGGGGCTGTCCCGTGCGGACGTTAACACGGCTTTCGCCGCCAACAACATCGGCGGTGTGCTGCTCGCGCCGCTGATCGGCCGGGCCGCAGATACCTTTCCGGTGCGGCGCGTGATGGCCTTTGGCGCGCTCTGCTACGTTGTCAGTTTTGTCGGCATCGGATTGTCGCAGAACCTTTGGGTGAGCGCGGCGCTCATGGCCTTCGCGCTGCCGTTCGTGATTGGCGGTCTGTCCTCACTTGGCGCGATGACGATCGTTGCACGCTGGTTCGAGGCGCAGCGCGCCCGCGCTCTGGCGCTCTCGATGATCGGCATGTCGATGGGCGCCGTCGTGATGGCGCCCATAGTGGGCTGGCTGATCGCGCAGTTCGGCTGGCGCAATGCGCTGATTGGTCAAGGCGTGGTCATTGGCGTCCTCTTCGCGATCCTGATCCTGTTCCTGCGCGAGCGTCCCGGTCCCGACGATGTCGAGCCGCTCCCCAAGGGTATGTCTCGTGATTCCTCCGCTGGGAAAACCGGCAGCGATCCCGCCAGCCACAAGGCGCTCAGCACTAGGCAGTTGCTTTCTATCCCGACCTATCTCGTTCTCGCTCCGGCTATGGCGCTCGGCATGGGGACATTCCAGGCCGTTACCTTGTCGCTTGTGCCGATGGCGCAGGAAGCGGGCATCAGCGTCGGCACTTCGGCATTGCTCCTCTCGGTCATTGCCATAGCCGGAGTCGTCGGCAAGTTCGGGGTCGCCATCGTTGGAGACAGGATCGACAAGGCACTGCTCGCCTCGATTTGCCTCATTCTGACCGCGATCCTGATCGCGATGCTGCCGCTGCCGAAAGGCACGGCGCAGCTTTTCGCGCTTGCGGCCCTTGTCGGCCTCATCGCCGGATCGATGCTGCCCCTGTTCATGGCCATTCTCGCCGATGTTGTGGGAGCCAATTCATTCGCTTCGGCGAATGGCATGGCTTCGCTGGTCATCGCATTGATCGGAGCGATCACGATCCGTCTGAGCGGCGATCTTTATGACCTGACCGGAACCTATCACACGCTGTTCCTGACACTGGCCGCAGCATACGCTGCATCGAGCGTTCTGATGCTCGTCATTTCGCGGATGATGCGTGCGAATGCGCAGGCAAGCCCCGCGGCAGCCATTGGCAGTTGACCATTCCCCGAACCGCAATGCTCTTGAGCGCCCGTTCGGCGTTTTCGGGCTCACAATACAGGTAAGGTCATTCCGGCGATGCGCATATATTACGGTTGGGTGATCGTCGGGGCTTCAATGCTGATCTTCATGCTGCTCGTAGGCTGCATGTCGAACGCCTTCGGTCTGTTCGTGCTTCCGATTTCGAAAGACCTCGGCCTTTCTCGCGCCGACGTTAACACGGGATACATTCTCGTTATTCTCGGCGGTGCCGCCGTAGCACCATTTCTGGGCAGATTGGTCGATACCTATCCGGTGCGCAGAGTCATGCTGGCCTGTGCGTTGCTGTTCTCCGGGGGCCTGGTCACTGTAGGCTTGTCGCAAAACGTTTGGCTGAGCGCCGCCATGCTGGTCCTTCCCGTGGCGGCGGGCATGGGTGGCGTTGGCACCATCGGGGCTATGACGATCATCGCGCGCTGGTTCAAGGCGCAACGTGGCCGGGCCATGGCGATCTCGATGATGGGCATGTCGCTTGGCACTATCCTGCTCACCCCGATGGTCGGACTCATGATCGCGTCGCTTGGATGGCGCAACACGCTGGTTGCGCTGGGTTTTGGCATGGGCATGTTGTTCCTCATCGCCATTGCCATGATGCGAGAGTATCCAGGACCCGATGACATCGAACCCGGCACACAGGGTGGTTCGGCGCAGCAGCCGCAAAGCGATGTGCCAGACGAAATCGGCAAGCCCCTCAGCACGCTGCAGATACTGAAGATGCCGATGTTCCTGCTGCCGTCGATCGCGGCGGCGCTGGCGCTCAGTGCGGCGCAGGCGATCGCAATCTCGCTTGTGCCGATGGCGCAGGAGGCTGGAATTGGTGTCGCCAAGGCCGCAACTCTCATGTCGATGCTCGGGGCGGCATCGATTGCCGGAAAGTTCCTGCTGATATGGGTTGGCGATCGGGTCAGCCGTTCGATCTCGCTCGGCGTGATGTCGCTGGTGACGGCGATTTCCAGCGGAATGCTGATCTTCGCGCAGGGTTATCCGATGCTCATGGTCAGCACTGCCTTGCTGGGGCTCGCCGTCGGTTCGATAACGCCCGCGCTTCTTGCGCTTCTTGCCGATGCTGTGGGGGCGGCTTCGTTCGGTTCGGCAAATGGCATGGCGATGTTGATTGGCGCGTTTGTGGGGGCAGCAGCCATGCGCGGCGCTGGCGAGCTGTATGATCGGACCGGCGGTTACGAAGTGATGTTCGAGGTTCTGGTGGTTGTGAGCCTGATTGCGCTGGTCCTGATGCTGATAAGCTTGCGCATCGAACGGCGGCCTGCGCCTGTGTCGAGCTCGAACGTGCCGCTCACTCCGCCAGCTTGACGAAGCTGTCGATCACGCGCTTGCGTCCGCTTGTCTCGAAATCGATTTCTAGCTTGTTGCCTTCCTGCGCCGCCACCGTTCCGTAACCGAACTTGTCGTGGAAAACGCGCGCGCCGGGAGCAATGTCGCTGCGCGGCTTGGCGGCAAAGCTGGCGGCGGACCGGGTCGCTTCCTTCACGCGCTTCGGTGCAGGATCATAGGTCTGTGAGGCGGCACGCTGCCAGCCGGGGCCGCGGGTCATCGTCCGCGACGGATGGGTGCGGGCGACATCGGCGAAGGGATCGGAATGCTCCGACCACTGCGCCCGCCACAATGACGCGCCGCCGGTCAGCGTGGTTTCCTGCTCGATGTGTTCATCAGGCAGTTCTTCGATGAATCGGCTGGGGATCGAACTGGTCCACTGGCCATAGATGCGTCGGTTGGCGGCATGCAGGATTGTGCAGCGTTTGCGGGCGCGGGTGATCGCAACGTAGGCGAGGCGACGCTCTTCCTCGAGGCTGGCCAGCCCGCCTTCGTCGAGCGAACGCTGCGAAGGGAATACGCCTTCTTCCCAGCCGGGCAGAAAAACGTGCTCGAATTCCAGCCCCTTGGCCGCGTGCATGGTCATGATCGTGACCTTTTCCTCATCGTCCGCCGCGTCGTTGTCCATGATGAGGCTGACGTGTTCGAGGAAATCGCCGAGCGTTTCGTATTCTTCCATTGCGCGGGCCAGTTCGGCGAGGTTTTCGAGGCGACCCGCAGCCTCGGCGCTGCGTTCGGTCTGAAGCATGGCGGTGTAGCCCGATTCGTCCAGCACGGTGCGCGCCAGTTCGGCCGGGCTGGCCTCGCCCGCTAGATCGCGCCAGCGGGCGAAATCGCGCATCAGCGCCAGCAGGGTGTTGCGCGCGCGGGCCGGAAACTCGTCGGTGTCGGCAAGCTCCAGTGCGGCTGCGGCCAGCGGAATGCCGCGCTTGCGGGCATGGACATGCAGCTTTTCAAGCGCCTTGGATCCAAGGCCACGCTTGGGCTGGTTGTAGATGCGCTCGAAAGCGAGATCGTCGGCGGGTTGGGCGATGACGCGCAGGTAGGCGAGCGCATCGCGAATCTCGGCGCGCTCATAGAAACGGAATCCGCCAACGATCCGGTAATTGAGGCCGATGGTAATGAACCGGTCCTCGAATTCGCGGGTCTGGTATTGCGCGCGCACGAGGATGGC
>JAGREJ010000286.1:0-228 GCA_020446595.1 Novosphingobium sp.
CATGCGGTCGGCTTCGTCGATGACCAGCAGTTCGCAGCCGGTAAGCAGGATCTTGCCACGTTCGAACAGGTCCATCAGCCGCCCTGGCGTGGCGATCAGCACATCGACGCCTTCGCTCAGCGCCTTGACCTGATCGCCCATCTGCACGCCGCCGATCAGCAGGGCCATCTTGAGATCGTGGTGCTGGCCGTATTTCTCGAAATTCTCGGCTACCTGCGCGGCAAGTTC
>JAGREJ010000286.1:311-5872 GCA_020446595.1 Novosphingobium sp.
TTGCCCGTACCCGTCTGGGCGATGCCGATCAGATCGCGCATCATCAGCACCGAGGGGATCGCCTGGGCCTGGATCGGAGTCGGCTCGTCATACCCGGCGGCAAGCACCGATTGCAGGAGTTCGTCTGACAAGCCGAGATCGGCGAATTTCATGGCCGTAGGTTATTCCGGATTTCTGGGTGCGACCACTCAGGCAGTCGTTCTGGACGCACAGGGCGACAAATGGCCACCTGCGCGAATGGCGCGCCCTATGCGCATTCGCACCGCAAAGTCAAGAAACGCAGGGGATAACGCGCAGGTGAAGGATCAGCCGCCGGTTTCGACAAGCTGGCGAATTTCGGCGAGCTTGCAATTGCTTCCGCTGCGCGATTGCAGCGTGTCGCGATCGACGCATAGGCGGCCATCGCCACCTGCAACATAGAAGCCGGAATAGAATTCGCGCGAACGGCACGACCGTTCGAGCTGGGCGCGCACCATCCGGCGATCACGCAGGTAAAGGATCAGGTCATTGCCGCCATTGGGCTGCACACCGGAGATGGAGCTGATCGTCAGGCAACGACCGATGCGCCGCTCATCAAACGAAGAGCCGATGGCGCGCTGCGGCACGCCCACCAGCATGTCCGGACGGGCCTGCGATGTCTGCGCCGTGCGCTGCGGAGAAATGCGGATGCGCAGGGTTTGCTCGATACGCACCTGCCCCGCCGTGCGATCCGGCGACTGATAGACGACGAAAGTAACCGGGAGATAGGTGAACGAGGCGAACTGATCCTGCTCATCGACAGCGGCGACCGTTTCCTGAGACGAAGCAGCCTCGGGCTCATCGACCGGCGCTGCGGTCTGGACCACTTCTGCCGTCGGCAAAAGCAGTGCAAACGGCACCAGCAAGGAAGTCGAAAGGCTCATGTTTCAGTCGCAATCCCTGTTTGCGTAAGGCCCGACGCTATGCGGGCACGCTTGAACAAACGCTTAACCCCCGATTGCACGGATGCAACCTCAAGATGATTGTGCCATAGATCGCCGCGATGACCAATACCGAAACTTTCCTTGGCGATGCCGCCGAATTGCTTGGCGCGGCGGGCCTTTCGACCGATCCGGCCATGCTCGAACCGTGGCTGACCGACTGGCGCGGACGCTTTACCGGACGCGCACTCGCCCTCGCCTCGCCGAACAGCACCGAGAAGGTTCGCGAACTGGTCAGGCTTTGCGCGAAGCACGGCATCCCGATCGTCCCGCAGGGCGGCAACAGCGGAATGGTTGGCGGGGCAACGCCCGACGAAAGCGGCACTGCGCTGCTGCTTTCGCTGCGGCGAATGAATGCGGTGCGCCAATTCGATACCGAGAACCGCAAGATCACCTGCGAGGCAGGGCTTGTGCTTCAGACCCTGCACGAGACAGCGGCGGCGGAAGGTCTGCGCTTTCCGCTTACGCTGGGCGGCAAGGGATCGGCGACGGTTGGCGGGCTGATCTCGACCAATGCCGGTGGCAGTCAGGTGCTGCGGCACGGATCGATGCGGGCACTGGTGCTTGGCCTCGAAGCGGTGCTGGCTGACGGCAGCGTCTATTCGATGCTGACGCCCCTCAAGAAGGACAATCGCGGTTTCGATCTCAAGCAGTTGCTGATCGGTTCGGAAGGGACACTCGGGATCGTTACCGCCGCGACGCTCAAACTGGTTCCCGCGGTTGCCGAACGCACGGTGATCTGGGCGGGCCTGCCTTCGCTGCAGGCTGCGCGCACGCTTCTGCTTCATTGCGAGGAACAGGCCGGGCAACAGCTCGAGGGATTCGAAGTCGTGCCANNAGACATGCCTGGCCTCGGTGCTCGAATACCTGCCCGATGCCCGCGCGCCACTTTCCGAAGACCACGCCTGGCACGCGCTGATCGAGGTTGTCGCCGATGCCTCGCAAGCGGAAAGGCTTAGCGACCTGTGCGAAACCATGATGGCCAGGGCCTTCGATCAGGGGCTGGTCGAGGATGCGGCGATAGCCGCCAGCGAAGCGCAGGCAGAGGCTATGTGGCTGATACGCGAGTCGATCGCCCCTGCGGAACGGGCGCGCGGCACGGCGGTCCAGCACGACATATCGGTAGCGGTCGAGAAGATGCCCGAATTCGTCGATGCCATCGTGCCCGAGATCGAAGCGGCCTGGCCTGGAACGCAGGCGGTGGCCTTCGGTCATCTTGGCGACGGAAACGTGCATTTCCACGTGCTTGCCCCGGACGGAGCCGACGAAGCAGGCTGGCACGAAGGCGAAGGCAAGGCGATCAGCGGCCAGGTTTACGACATGGTGGTCGACTGGGGCGGATCGATTTCGGCCGAACATGGCATCGGCCAGTTGAAGCGCGATGACCTGCATCGCCTGAACGATCCGGTCTCGCTGGCAATGATGGCGCGGGTCAAGCAGGCGCTCGATCCGGCAGGACTGCTCAATCCGGGCAAGCTTGTCTAGGCTGACAAGGCCGGTCCCCAGAACTGTCCCTGTGGCGCTTGCACCGTGCCGAGACTGCTTCTAAAGGCTCGCCAACCTTTTTCACCCAGATGGGAGACTTCCGATGGCGACCGCGCCGCAAAATTCGATGCCGTTGTTCTACAAGGAGCTGGTCCCGATCAACGTTGAAGACCACGCCAACCTGCGCACCCGCAAGACCGACAAGCCGACATGGCTCGCCGGTCAGCACGCGGTCCCGCTGACTGTCGAGGAATTCCCGGCGGCGCAGCGTCACTATCCGATCGTCTTCTCGATCGGCGACAACCCGGTACCGCTGGCCCTCATGGGCATGAGCGAAGGGATCAACGTATTCATTGGTGAAGACGGCGCGGTGACCGAGGATATCTATATCCCCGCCTACGCCCGGCGTTACCCGTTCATGCTGGCAAAGCTCACGCCGGAAGCCGAGGAACTGTCGCTGTGCTTCGACCCGACCAGCGATCTGGTCGGCGAGTTTGACGAAGGTGTGGCGCTGTTCGAGGACGGTCAGCCCAGCGAGCACATCAAGGGCACGCTCAACTTCTGCGAGCAGTTTGAACTCGCTGGCAACAAGACCTCGACCTTCATCAAGGAACTCGAGAAGCACGAGTTGCTGATGGACGGCGAACTCACCTTCAATCGCGACGACCTTGAAAAGCCGGTCGTCTATCGCGGCTTCAAGATCGTGAACCAGGACAAGCTGCGCGATCTTCGCGGCGACCTGCTGCGCACATGGAACAAGAATGGCATGCTGCCGCTCATTTTCGCCCACTTGATGTCACTCGAACTGGTGCGCGACGTGTTTGCCAAGCAGGCGAATCAGGGCAAATTGCCCAGCCAGAACGCAGCTCCGGCTGCCGAGGAATCAGGCGACGCCGCCTGATTCCGCGCGCAGCTTGGGGGTTGCGCGACTCGGAACGGTGCTTTATTTATAAATTGCTTGTCGGAGCTACCCTCATGGCTTCGGTGAGCTGGTGCACTTTGTGCACTTCCTCCCTGAACCTTGGCCACCTCGCGCGAATTGCGCGGGGTGGTTTTTTATGTGGCGTCGGCCATTTAGCGCAGGCTATTCGGCAGCGTCGCGCCAATCCTCCCGCCCGCAGTCATCGCCGAGCGTCATCGCCTCGCGGACGATCCCGCGCACCAGACCGCCAAGCAGTCTGACCAGCCGCGGATAACCGTCGCCGAGCCGCGACAGCCCCGCGTCAAGATACACGCTGCGATCGATCTCGAGCTGCACCGCGTGCACGCCGCGCGAGGGATCGCCATGCCGTTCCAGCGTGTAGCCGCCCGCATAGGGCCGGTTGTAGGCGCATGCGCATTGATTTTCCTCGAGGAACGACATCATCGTCGAGGCTAGATCGGCGTGGCAGCTTGCACCGAAACAGTCGCCGGTGACGAATTGCGCCGCCGAAGCCGCACCCCGTTGCGGAATCGGCGGCATCGAATGAAGATCGAGCAGCACCGCGACACCCCAGCGCGCCCGCAGACCAGCGAGCACTTCGGCCAGAACATCATGATAAGGCGCGTGAATTCCGGCAATGCGTGCGGACAACTCGTCGCTGCGGTGCTGTCGTTTCCAGAGCTCGCCCGTTCCGGGCACCCTGCGCGGGATCAGGCCGAGGCCGCTGCGCGCCCTGCGACTCGGCTCGACGTGGCCATCCAGGGGCCGATCGTCGCTGCCGAACATCTCCCAGTCGACATCTTCGGGCGCACGGTTGAGGTCGATCATCGCCCTGGGAGCATTCGCGACCAGCAGCATGGCCCCGGTTTCCTTGGCCACGGCACGCCCGATCGAATCCGCAAGCCGGTCCTCAAGGCGCAGCGATGCCGCCTCGGGGTTGCGCAGAGCCTTAAGCAACGGACCGGAATAGGCCCGTCCCGCATGCGGCACTGCGATCACGACGGGAATCGCAGAGGGATTCAGGCCACTCAGCGACCAGGCGTGGGTTCCGGGTGTGCCGGGAATGATTCCGCCAAGTTTCCTGAACGAATCGGACTCTACCTGGTGGCGCGTCATGAAACCTTGCTGTCCTGTTCGCCGCCCGCTGTCAAAGTGGACGGGCAAAAGAGAAACAGGAAATTTACTCCCGCAGGTTAGAAGGCCTGTGCAACCGTGCACTGCGCGCAATCGAAAACCATGGGAACGCACCGATGATACGCATCCTGCTCGCCGAAGACGACGAAGCCATGCGCACCTACCTTGGTCGCGCGCTCGAGAACGCGGGCTACGAGGTCGTATCGGTCGATTGCGGCATGGCCGCCCTGCCCCACCTCGAAACGGAACATTTCGACCTGCTTCTCTCCGACATCGTCATGCCGGAGATGGATGGCATCGAACTGGCCCAGAGATGCGGCGAAATCAGCCCAGCCACAAAGGTCATGTTCATCACCGGATTCGCGGCGGTAACGCTGCGCGCCAGCCGCGAGGCGCCCAGCGCGAAGGTGCTTTCGAAGCCCTTTCATCTGCGCGATCTCGTGCTTGAGGTTCAGCGCGTGTTCGGTCACGACGACCGGGCGAGCCTCTGACAGGCCAAACCCATGTCAAAGCGGGTTGCAACCGCAATGCAGGAAAGTTAAAGGGCCTCTCCGCGCTGGCCCAAAGCCGCGCGGAACCGGAATGGTGCGGGCGTATAGCTCAGTGGTAGAGCACTATGTTGACATCGTAGGGGTCGCAAGTTCAATCCTTGCTACGCCCACCATTCCTCGCCAGCAGATACAGCTACGCAAAAATGTCAGCGGTCCTGCCGCGATGTAGCCAGTGCGACGCGGTCGACCCTCGCGTCTGCAGGCTCCGAGCCGCCCCTCGCCCGCAGATACACCCATGGCACCATGCCATCCCTGAACCGGGCAAGTTCGTGACGGTCGAAGATCGGCGGCCTGTGGTCACCCACGATCAGGATATCGGTGTCCGGAAAGTCCTTGGCCATGATCATGGTCGAGATGCTGTCGGCGAGGTGATGATGAAGCTGGTAGAGGCGGCATAGCGGTGGAAAATCGTCACGCCACTGCGCGCTGCCCAGCGTGCATTTTTCGGTACCCAGCACGGGATCGGCACCGACCGGCACATGGGTGTTCAGCGTCAGCCAGTAAATGAAC
>JAGREJ010000034.1:0-3908 GCA_020446595.1 Novosphingobium sp.
GAATCGCTGCATCACCATCAGCGCGTGGCGCAGATAGACCGGATGATCGGTGCCGAAGCGGAACTCTCCACCCGGCCTGAGCTTGCTCGCGATGAGCGCAACCGGCCCGTCATTCATCATTCGCCGCTTGGCATGGCGTGCCTTGGGCCAGGGATCGGGATGGAGCAGATAGACGAAGGACAGCGCGCCGTTCGGAACGCGCGCCAGCACTTCGAGCGCATCGCCGTGATGCAGCCGCACATTGCCTAGATGCTGGTCCTTTACCTGCACCAATGCCTGGGCAACGCCGTTGAGGAACGGCTCCGCGCCAATGAAGCCGTGATCGGGCAGCATGTCGGCGCGCTGTGCCATATGCTCGCCGCCGCCGAAGCCGATCTCGAAATGAAGCGGTTTGTCGAAGCCGAACATGCGCTCTGCGGTTACCTGGCCTTCAAGGGGGACCGCGATTTGCGGCAGCAGGTTCTCGACCAGCTCCTGCTGGCCCTTGCGCAGCGGCTTGCCCACCGACCGTCCGTAGAGTCGGTTGAGGGTCAGGGGATCGCCGGGCTTGTTCGCTGTCATCAAAAATCCTCCCCTCCCCTTGAGGGGAGGGGATCAAGGGGTGGGGTGCCTGAGTGGAGGAAAGCGCTAGAACTTCCACCCCACCCCGCTGCGACCAAGCCTTGCCTCGCAAGGCGGGTCTCGCTGCCCCTCCCCTGAAGAGGAGGGGAGGATTCACTTAGTATGCGCAGACTTCCTTGACGCGCGCGACGATTGACGCTGCATTCGGCATCTGCGCCGCCTCGATCTTGGCGTTGAAGCTGATCGGGATGTAGTCGGCGCCGAACCGGCAGGCGGGGGCCTTCAACTTGCCGAACAGTTCTTCGTTGATGGTCGCGGCGATTTCCGAACCCAGCCCGCAGAACTCGGTCGCGGCATGGACGACCAGCGCGCGACCCGTCTTCTTCACCGATTCAAGCACGCGGTGATAATCGATCGGCATCAGTGAGCGCAGGTCGATGATCTCGGCATTGATGCCTTGCTCGGCCAGCGTTCCGGCAGCCGCCATGCACTGGTGCAGGGTCCAGCCGTAGGTGATGATCGAGATGTCGGTACCTTCGCGCACGGTCTTGGCAACGCCGAACGGCACGCGATAGTCGCCCACCGGCACTTCCATCTTGGGCGCACCGAAGACCAGCGCCATCGATTCCATGATCACGACCGGATCGTCGTCCCAGATTGCCGAGGTAAGCAGTCCCTTGGCATCGAGCGGGTTCGACGCATAGGCAACCTTGAGCCCCGGCGTGTGCAGCAGCCACGATTCGAGCGACTGGCTGTGCTGCGCGCCGAAGCCGCCGATGCCGCCCGAGGTCAGCACGCGGATCGTCATCGGCACGTGGGTTGCACTGCCCGACATGTAACGCTGCTTCGCCGCATGGTTGGAAATCTGGTCCATGCACACGGCGGTAAAGTCGCTGAACATGATCTCGCAGATAGGACGCATCCCGACCAGCGCCGAACCGATGCCCGCGCCGATGATCGCCTGCTCGGCGATCGGGGTCGGGCGCACGCGATCAGCGCCCCACTTGGTCTGAAGGCCGGCCGAAGTCTTGAACACGCCGCCCGGCGGGTCGCCGATGTCCTCGCCCATCATGATAACGCCCGGATCGGCTTCCAGCGCAAGATCCTGCGCCGAGATGATCGCCTCGAACATTCCCATCTCACGGGTCTCGCCCGAGATCGGCGCTTCGGCCTCGCGCACCGGATAGACGCCGCGACGCGGAACTATGCTGTTATCGGCGTAGACGTCCTCGTACATTACCGCCTGGGTGGTTTCCTCGGCGGCCATGGCGAAATCGACCGCTTCCTTGACCTCGGCGGCGGCGGCGGAATCGATTGCCGCCAGCTCATCCTCGGTGGCGATACCCGCCTCGATCAACAGGGCGCGGGTCTTGGGCACCGGCCAGTTGGCCTTGCCCGCTTCCAGCTCTTCCTTGGTGAGCAGTTCGTTGTCCTGATAGCCCGCGTGGGTGCCGAGCCGCAGCGTCACCGCCTCGACGAAGACCGGGCCATTGCCATTGCGGCACATTTCGACCGCCTCGCTCATGCCCTTGTGGAAGGCTACGGGATCGTTGCCGTCGAGCTTCATGCCCTTGAAGCCGTAGCCCGCCGCGCGGCCCGCGAAATCGGGGCTGGCGGTATAGTCGGGGATCTTGGTGTATTCGCCGATCTGGTTGTTCTGGCACACGAAGATGACCGGCAGTTTCCACACACCGGCAAGGTTCATCGCCTCGTGCACAGCGCCGATCGAGGTCGCGCCGTCACCGAAGTTGACCACAGTAACGCGCTTCTCGCCGCGCAGCTTGGCCGCCAGCGCAAGACCGTTGGCAATGGGAGCGCCCGCACCGACGATGGCGGTGGTGAGCATGGAGCCGCTGCTGGGATCGGAAATGTGCGGAGAGCCGCCCTTGCCCTTGTTGACGCCCGCGCTCTTGCCCAGCGTCTCGGCGAACAGGCCCTTGAGATCCACGCCCTTGGCGACCTGGTCGTGAATGCCGCGATAGATCGTGACCATGTAATCGTCGTTGTCGGTCATGGTCGAAATCGTGGCCGGGATGCATTCCTGCCCGGTCATCGGCCAGTAGCTGAAGAACATCTTGCCTGCCTGCTGGCCCGCCTTGATCGCCTTGTCGACCTCGTGGATGCGCGACATCTGGACGTAGATCTGCTTGAGCGTATCCGGGTCGATCCCGAGGTTCGATTTCACCAGTGTGTCGGACATGTTCCTGCTCTCCCGTTGCGCTTGCCCGTCAGAATCGGGCCGTGCGGCGAATACTTCATGCGCGAAGAATCGGGCATATGAGCGCGAGGGCCTGCGATCAAGGGATTGCGTGCGGGCATCGGGAGAGCGGGGTTGACTTAGGGGTTTCCCGCGATTGACGCCCATTTGCACCGAGCTACGAGAGCACAGGTCATTGACTGCACCGGTCGGCATTCGCATGTGTATCCCGGATGCGATCAGCGCAGTCTCGGCTTTTGCCGCGACATTGCGGCCGTGACACTCCCGCCTTGGAGGAAATCAGATCGCCTACAGAACCCGGATCCAGTCTGCGCCGGGCATGGCAATGACCCCGCCGACGGGGAGCGATGCGCGCGAATGCGGGAGTTGCAGCCTGTGCTGCAAGCTGATGGAAGTCCCGTGGCTCGACAAGCCGGCTGGCAACTGGTGTCGGCATGTCCAGATGGGGCACGGCTGCTCGATCTACGAAACCAGGCCAGAACATTGCCGAGGCTTCAGGTGCGGTTATCTGTATTGGCCGCAAGCCGGTGAGCACTGGTTTCCCGCCAGATGCAAGATGATGATCTACACGCTGGACAATACCCGGATGGTGATCCTCGTCGATCCGAAAACACCGAATGTCTGGAAGCTGGAGCCCCACTATTCGGATATCAAACGCTGGGCACGCGGAGCCGCGGCGAGCCAGACCCAGCAGATTGTGGTCCAGATCGGCAAGCGCATGATCGCCATCCTTCCGGACCGGGATATCGACCTCGGCGTGCTCGCCGAGGGCGAAGTGATAGCGATCGATCGGGACGAAAACGGCAGCTACTCGGCCAGAAAATGCAGGGCCGACGATCCGGATCTGTCCGCCTCCGGCTGACCCACCGGCTCAAACGCAAAACGGCCCGCTCCCCTTGGAGAACGGACCGCCTTGCTGTTGCCCCCCGCAACTGCAAATAGGGGAGTCTCGGGTCTAAAGGCTCAGGCCGCCTCGGCCTTCTCGTCAGGATCGCGCAGCACATAGCCACGGCCCCAGACCGTCTCGATGTAGTTCGCGCCGCCGCAGGCATGCGACAACTTCTTGCGCAGCTTGCAGATGAACACGTCGATGATCTTGAGTTCGGGCTCGTCCATGCCGCCATAAAGG
>JAGREJ010000034.1:3920-13169 GCA_020446595.1 Novosphingobium sp.
TCCTTGGTCAGCGTCGTGCCCTTGCGCAGCGAAAGCAGCTCGAGCATCGCATATTCCTTGCCGGTGAGGTGCACGCGGGCGCTATCGACCTCGACCGTCTTGGCATCGAGATTGACGGTCAGCTTGCCGGTCTTGATGACCGACTGCGAATGGCCCTTCGAGCGGCGCACAACCGCATGGATACGAGCGACCAGCTCTTCGCGGTGGAACGGCTTGGTCACATAGTCGTCAGCGCCGAAACCGAAGCTGCGGACCTTGGAATCCATTTCCGAAATGCCCGAAAGGATCAGCACCGGCGTCTGCACCTTGGCGACACGCAGCTTCTTGAGCACATCGTAGCCGTGCATGTCCGGCAGGTTCAGGTCGAGCAGGATGATGTCGTAATCATAGAGCTTGCCCAGATCGAGGCCCTCTTCGCCAAGATCCGTCGAGTAGACATTGAAGCCCTCGGACGTGAGCATAAGCTCGATCGCCCTGGCAGTGGTCGGTTCGTCTTCGATCAGCAGCACGCGCATGGGTATGCCCCCTGTTTTTTGCCCCGTTCGGACAAGCGATAACCGTTCATCAACGGTGATTGCCGTCCATTAACCATACGACCTATGAACGCTAAAGGTTAACGTCCGGTAAAGGGCTTGAATCCGCGAGTCGCGAAAGTCCAGCTTTAATTTTCGGACAATTCCCCCGCGGAATCGCGCCCGCGACCGAAAAGCGAGCGGATAAAGCGCCGGGCCATGAGCAGCAGCGCGATCGCAATCGCGAGCAGCACGAGCGCCACGACAGCGGCAATTTCGGGGTATTGATAGGCCAGAAACAGCAATCCACCGGTCGCCACATCCTCAATGGTAGAGACCGCGACATTGCTGAACGGTTCGGGGCTGGTGTTGACCACAGCGCGCGCACCCGCCTTGCCGCCATGGGCCAGCAAGGTCGCCCCGCCGCCCAGGATGAAAGCGATCACCTGCGTCGCCGGATCGCTGGGATCGACCACCGCCAAGGTCAGCAGCGCGCCGCCGACCGGGCGGATGAAAGTGTGCACCGCGTCCCAGGCTGAATCGAGCCAGGCCACCTTGTCGGCGAAGAATTCGGCAAGCGTCGCCACACCCGCCACGCCCATGACCCAGGGATTGGCGAGGATCTGGAGGCTTTGCAGATGGTCGGGCAGCGGCAGCACCCCGAAATGCATCGCAATGCCGGTGGCAAGAATGCACAGGTAAAGCCGCCAGCCCGCCAACAGACTCAGGCTCCCGGCAATACCGAGAATTTCCAGCGTGCCCATCTGTTCGACCATGCGTTCTCTCCCGCGTGGACAGGATAGATGCGCCTTGCCGACGGTCTTCGCAAGCCCGTGCGGGGCAAGCTGTTGCTGTGCCTCAGAAAATCTCGAACAGACCGGCAGCGCCCATGCCGCCGCCCACGCACATGGTGACGACCGCGTGCTTCACACCGCGCCGCTTGCCTTCGAACAGCACATGCATGGCGCAGCGTGCGCCGGTCATGCCATAGGGGTGGCCGATCGAGATGGCACCGCCATCGACATTGAGCAGTTCGCCCGGAATACCAAGCTTGTCGCGGCAATAGACCACCTGCACCGCGAAAGCCTCGTTCAGCTCCCACAGGCCGATGTCGTCCATCTTGAGGCCATTGCGCTCCAGAAGGCGCGGCACGGCGAAGACCGGGCCGATGCCCATCTCATCGGGATCGGTGCCCGCGACCGCCATGTTGACGAAGCGGCCAAGCGGTTCGAGCCCGCGCCTTTCGGCCTCCCTGGCTTCCATCATCACCAGCGCCGCCGAACCGTCCGAAAGCTGGCTGGCGTTGCCCGCCGTGACAATCCCGCCTTCGAGCACCGGCTTGAGGCCCGCAAGACTTTCCAGCGTCGTGCCGGGACGATTGCCTTCGTCCTTTTCGAGAGTGATTTCCTTCATCGAAATCTCGCCGCTTTCCTTGTCGACGACACCCATGGTCGCGCTGACGGGTATGATTTCCTTGTCGAACCGCCCCGCTTCCTGCGCGGCAGCGGTGCGCGCCTGAGACTCCACTGCATATTCGTCGCAGGCTTCGCGGCTGATACCGTAACGCTGACCGACGACCTCGGCGGTCTGCAGCATCGGCATATAGGCCTGCGGAACCATGGCGATCAGCTCTTCGTCGTTGTCGATGAAGGCGTTCGGCCCCTGGATGGTCGAAATCGATTCCTGACCGCCGGCAATCGCGATGTCCTGCCCGTCCATGACGATTTGCTTGCTGGCGGTCGCCACGGCCATCAGGCCGGAGGCACACTGGCGGTTGACAGTCATCGCCGAGACCGAGAACGGCAGGCCCGCACGGAGCGACGCGCTGCGCCCAATGCTGAATGCCTGCGACCCCTGGCCCAGCGCCGCGCCCCAGATCAGGTCTTCCACTTCGCCGCCTTCGAGGCCAGCGCGCGAGACTGCCTCGCGGATCGAGTGCGCGCCAAGCGTCGGCCCCTTGGTGGCGTTGAACGCGCCCTTGTAGGCCCGACCAATGGGCGTGCGGGCGGCGGAAACGATTACGGCATCACGCATGGATTTGATCCTGTCTGTTCTTAGGGTTCGATTTCTTGGGGTTCGACTTCAACGAATGTCAGCCATTCGGCCACGAGCGCGGGCTTTTCCTCATGCTCGATCTCGACGCTGACCTCACTGGTAAGCTGGTAGCGGTTGGGCGCCCTTTCAACCAGATCGATCAGCTTGAAATGGCCGCGCACACGCTTGCCATTCAGCACCGGTGCGAGGAAGCGCACCCGGTTGAGGCCGTAATTCAGGCCGTAGGAGCGCCTTTCGATCTTCGGATAGCCCGACTTGTAGAATGGCGCGAGCAACGAAAGCGACAGGAACCCGTGGGCAATCGTCCCTTCAAAGCCCGCATTGTGCGCGGCCTGAGGATCGACATGAATCGGATCGAAATCCAGCGTCGTCTCGGCGAACGCCTCTATCCGGTCCTGCCCGACTTCGACCCATTCGGACGTGCCGATGGGCTGGCCCACTTTCGTTTTCAGTTCCTCGATGTCCACGGTCTGTCCGGTGTCCTCTCCCGGACACCCTTGGCCCATCTGCGTCACTCTTGGCAAGTCACTCCGCTGCAGCGAGCCTCGGCGCCTGCGCCCAGCGCGGTCGGCGTGCGTTCAGCCAGCCCTGCGCGGGCTTTTCGACACCGTGGTAGAGACAGACCGAAGCCAGCGCGACAAGCGCGAGATAGCCGCCCAGTCCGGCCCAGCCCACCTGCAAGTCGTCTCCCACGAAAGCGATCTTGAACAGGATCCAAAGCAGGAAATGTGCGAGATAGGTCGAGTAGGAGATCTCACCGAGATAGACCGCGACGCGGGTCGACAGCATGCGCGAGAGCGGGCCCCGATCAAGCGCCAGCGCGAGGATGCCGGCGAAGAACACGGCGGGCACGAACATGGTTTCGGGCAGACCGAGAAGCAGGCCGGTTGCAAGCACGATGCAGCAGGCGAGCGCGGCCCATGCGGCAACGCCCGGCCTCTCACGCCACCTCGTCCACAACAGGCAGGCAATGATGCCGAGGCAGAATTCGCCAAGGCAGCGCCAGACGCCGATCTGCGCGATATGTTCGCCCAGCGAACCTGTCCCCGAGGCCATGAACAGCAAGGCGATGGCGGCGCACAGCAGCACGGCGATCGTCAACAGCATGGGCGCGCTCATCCGATCCCACCGCGCCGAAGCGGCGATCAGCGGAAACACCAGATAGGCTGCGAATTCGGTGCTGATCGACCAGGCCGGATCGTTCCAGCTCAGATGGTCGGTCATGCCCCAGTTCTGGATCAGAAATACATGCAAGGGCAGTTCGGCAAAGGGATAGTCCGGATTGGGATTGCCGGTCGCGACCAGAAGCAGCGCGAAGCACACGAACAGAGCCAGGATGAAGGCGTGGAGCGGCCAGACCCGCGCGAACCGGCGCCACAGGAACGGCCATGCCTGCGCCCGTCCGCCGTCCCGCAGGCGCTCGCCATAGTTGAACCAGAGCACAAAGCCGGAAAGCACGAAGAACAGATCGACCGCCAGATAGCCCTTGGCGAACCAGTCGATCACACCTTGCGGTGCGATTGCATGGACGGAAGCGCGCACATGGTAGAGCACCACCAGCCAGGCCGCGATTCCGCGAATGCCGGTCAGCGCATCGAGGCGGGGCGCGGGCATGGGAGGCGTCGCGCTCATGCCTGCTGTCCCGCAAGGGCGACCGGCTGGAGCGCCTGCCGCGCGCCGGGGACACCTCTGGCCTCGACCGGCGCGGCGCGGCGCTTCACCGCCAGCACCAGCCCGATCTCGACCGCCACGAGATAGAAGATGAACGGCTGGTAGGCGATGCCGACGAACAGCGAGCCCACCAGATAGATGACGTGGCCCATCTGCAATGCATTGGCGAGCGAGGCATTGGCGCGGTCAACCGGATCGGTGCTCTTGCGCAACCGCCAGCGGATCAGTTCCATTTGCAGCAGGCCAAGAAGCTGGATCGCCAGCCACAGCGCCACGCCCAGCCAGCCCTGTTCGCCCAGCACCTCGAAATAGGCCGAGTGATAGGCCCGCGCCTTGTCCACCACATCGACATATTCGATGGTGACGGTGTCGCCCGTCTGCACTGCCTGACGGGTCCGGTATTTGATCTGGTTGCCGAGATAGGCCTCGAAGCCGCCGCCCATCGGGTTCTGCTTCACATATTCGAGCGTATCGAGCCACACCGCCACGCGGGTCGAGGCCGAAGTATCGGCATCGTGCGTCTCGATGGTGCCCATCCGTTCAAGATAGCTCTGCGGCAGGAACGGGATCGCCATCAGGCCCAGCGTGCCCATCAGCCCCATCAGCAGGAACCGGCGCTTCGCATCGCGCAGCGCCATGACGGCGCAGACGCCGATGCACAGCAGGCCGGTGCGGGTCTGGGTACCCACCGGCACCAGCAGGCAGGCAAAGCCGAGGCAGAATGCAAAGCTCTTCACGCGCCAGTCGGGCGGGAAAACGGTGCCGTGCTTGGCGAGCCACGCGATCAGCGGGACAATGGTGATCGCCACGGCGGAAAGCGTGCTTCCCTCGTAGATGCCGGAGTTGTCGCGCACGTAGGAGCTGAGCGTGCCATACCCGCCGCCGCCCGAAAGGACCGTCTTGATGCCCGCGCTTATCATGATCGAACCCGCTGCCAGCACCATGATGAGCACCGCCGCTTCGACGCGGGCGCGCGTCCGCAGGGTCAGCGGCAGGAACATGCCGAACAGCAGCGATTTCCAGACCCAGCCCCATTTCGCCGCGGCTTCGACCGGAAAGGCGGCCTGAGTGGTCGTGTAGGCGCATAGCCCGAAAAACAGCAGCATCAGCCACTGCCGGAACGTGAAACGCGAACCCCGCTTGCTGTCGAACACCAGCCAGCCGCCGAATGCGGCGAGGAAGAACAGCAGCGAAACCGGGATCGACTTGAGAAAGCCCCAGGATATGTCCTGAGGGCTGACGATATCGACATAGATAAAGGCAAGCACCCACAGGAACGGACGCTTGAGGCCGAGCAAGGCAACGGCTCCGAGAAAGGCCAGGAAGCCCAGATCAAGCACGGCGAAGCGCACCCTTGCGCGGCTCGGGAGCAGGAACGGGTTCCGCGTCTTCCCCTTCCTCTCCGGGCGCCGGCTCGACATCGAGGTCGTCGCGCAGCATCAGGCGCCAGAAGGCCAGCAGCAGCACGCCATGCGACAGCGCCAGGGAGAAATAGTCGACCATTGCGCAAAGGCGATTAGCAGCGCGCGGTTGACGGGCCGTTAAGCGTTACATGGCTAAGAGTTGTGCGCCATGACGCGTATCCTCCATGTTCTCGATCACTCGCTGCCGATGCACAGCGGCTATACCTTCCGCACCCGCGCCATCCTCAAGGCGCAGCAGGCGCTGGGCTGGCAGGTGCGCGGCGTCACCGGGTTCCGGCACACGCACGAAGGCCCCATGCGGGAAGAGGCCGACGGCCTGACCTTCCATCGCACCTCGGGCCGCGCCGACGGACCGCCAGGCCTGCGCGAATGGCGCGAAATCACGGCGCACGCCAAAGCCATCGAAGCGGCCTGCGAAGTGTGGCGCCCCGACATTCTTCATGCCCATTCGCCTGCCCTGTGCGGGCAGGCCGCCCTGCGCGCGGGCAAACGGCTCGGCGTCCCCGTCGTTTACGAGATTCGCGCGTTCTGGGAGGATGCCGCGGTCGGCAACGGCATGGGTCGCGAAGGTTCGGTAAAGTATCGCCTGACCCGCCAGCTTGAAAACAATGTCGTCTCGCGCGCCGATGCGGTGGTGACGATCTGCGAGGGCCTTGCGGACGATCTGGCCGCGCGCGGGTTCGACCGCGACGCGATTACCATCATGCCCAATGGCGTCGATCTTGCACTGTTCGGCGCACCGCCACCGCCGGACATGGCGCTGGCCCGCGAGCTCGGCCTTGCCGAGGGTGACAGGCTGCTCCCGGTGATCGGCTTCATCGGCAGCTTCTATGACTACGAGGGTCTCGACGACCTCATCGCGGCCATGCCCGAACTCGTGGACAGGCAACCCGAGGCCCGACTCCTGCTGGTCGGCGGCGGCCCGCGCGAGGAAGCTCTGCGCGCGCAGGCCGCAGCATCGCCGGTGTCGGACGCCATCAGGTTCGTGGGCCGCGTCCCGCACTACGAGGTAGAACGCTATTACGCGCTCGCGCAGATCATGGCCTATCCGCGCAAGCAGAGCCGCCTGACCGATCTGGTCACGCCGCTCAAGCCGCTGGAGGCCATGGCGCAGGACAAGATCGTCGCCGCATCCGCGGTCGGCGGCCATCGCGAACTGATTCGGGACGGCAAAACCGGCGTGCTGTTCACGCCCGACGATCCCCATGCCTGCGCTGTTGCGCTGGCAGGTCTGCTGAATCGCAGATCGCAATGGCCGACCTTCATTCTCGCCGGTCGCAAACATGTCGAAACAGCCCATGATTGGGCGACTAACGTTCAGCGTTATCAAGTCGTTTACCAAAACTTGTTAACCCCCCAGGTTCAAAGGGTTCGCAAGTCGCTCGTTCACGCCTGACGAGCGAACATGAACCGGAACGACGGGGTTGAGACTTTGGCAAAGGTCAAGGCAAGAAAAGCCGCTGGCAAGCCGCCTATCACGCGGCATCCTCTGTTTCCGGCCACAGTCGCGCTGTGGTTCGGCGCGCTGTTCGGCATCGGCAGTCTCGCGATCCGTCCCACCCTGATCGAACAACTCATCGTTTCGACCGGAATCGACGTGGTCATCCCGGCCGCAGCGCCGCCGCTTGGCGCAATCACCCGCATCCTGCTCGCGCTGGCGATGGCCGCCATCGGCGGTACGCTTGGCGCCTGGCTGGCGCGGCGAATGAGCCGCCCCAAACCTGTTCCCGTGCAACGCAAACGGGGCGCTCCCGCCTCCGCCGATACCAAGCGCGGTGCGCGACGCAGCGGCCTTGCGTCCGGAGAAGATGTCAGGCCGCGCAGAGACTATGTCGAACACGCGCCACTGCCAGGTGGCGCGAGCATCCTCGACGTCTCGCAGTTCGATCTCGACGGCTTCGAAACGCACGAACCCGATGCGGCCGACGAGGGCTACGTGGACGGGGTCGAAGAGCTCGATCTTTCCATCGATAACGATGGCTGGACCCGGCAGCCAGAGCGGAGCCGCATCCCGCAAGGTGCGCAAGTGTTCCATCCGGTAGCCGCAGAGCAGCCCGCAGCTCCGGAACAGCAGGTGCAGGAAGAAGCGGTTCAGGCCGACCCGCGCGATGAGGCACCCGAGGTCTTGGAATCGGCGGTTGAAGAGAGTGACTTGGCTTCCCATGGCGATGCGACAGGGAACGTGTCGGACTCCACTGCTGAACCCGCTCCTCTTGCAGATCCTCAAGACCAGCAGGAGCCAGGGCCGTTCTCCGCACCGGCAAGCCGCCTTGACGAAGCCGAGCCGGAAACAGTCGAGCCAGCACCCGCGCCCGAAGGCCAAGCGCCGTTCTCGCAGCCCACCGGTCCGGAAGAATTGACCGGGGAAGCGGAAGAGATGCATTTGTCGGCTCCGGAAGACGCGGAAGCCATCGAGGACGATCTGCCTTCGTTCACCGAAGAAGACGCCACCCCCAGCCCGGAACACGCGGCTGGTGCCGAACAGGAAGAGCCGGAAGAGACCCCGCTCTCGCGGCTCGGCAACGCGGCCGAGAGTCTCTTCGATCCGCTGCCGCCAAAAGTTCGGCCGGGTTCGATTTTCGACAAGCAACCTGCCGCAGGCCTGTTCACCAAGCCGCTTAACGCGCAGGTTCCGCATGTCGAATGGGACAAGGACGCGGGCGCCGAGCCAGCTCAGCAGGCACAAGACGTGCAGGCGAGCGAGCCCGTCGCCACGCCGGAGCCGCGCGCTGTAGCGTCCGAACGGGCCTCGCAGGAAGACTTCGCGCCGATTGGCGCGGTGGCATCGGAAAGGATCGCCGAAGCGCCGCTCGACGATCTCTCGCCCGTGGAACTGCTCGAACGGCTTGCCCTCGCCATGCGGCAAAAGCAGCAACATGCGCGGGCAAGCCAGGCACCCGAACCCGAACCGGTTTCCGAAACGTCCGATCCTGTGCCGTCAGAGCCCTCATCCGAGGCGCAGGATATAGCGGCCGAGGCAATGCCGGTGCCACCGGCTCCGTCCGTTCCGAATGCGCTGCGCCCGGTCGGGCTTGACGAGGACGACGACGCCGACTTGCTGCCGGCTTTTATTCCGCCACGCCATTTCGGGCAGGCCGGGCAAGACAAGGCCGAGGCCTTGTCCGCCACGTCCGAGGACGGTGAAGACCCCGCCCCGGAAGCATCGGACGATCCCGCCAAAACGCAGGAATCGGCTGTCGCCGACGAGCTCGAAGAGGGTTACAGTTCGCTGCTCAGCCTTTCGCGTCCCGGCGCAGGCCCGCAACGCTTCGTGCGCATCGAGGAACCCGAGCCACTGGCGACCGAAATCGAGCCTGTTGTCATTTTCCCCGGCAAGGAGCCGGTTTCCGGCGACGGGCCTTTCTCGCGACCGGCTGGCAAGGTCGGCGATTCATCGACCGTCCAGCCGCAAGCGAACCCGGCTCCTGCGGAAGAGGAAACGGTGCAACGCTTCCCGTCGACCGCTCCTGCGGCTCGTCTCGATCCGGAGGAAACCGACCGCGCCCTGCGCACCGCGCTTGCCAATCTGCAACGCATGAGCGGCGCTGCCTGACACATAGCGACCGAATCGGGGTCAAATCCACTCG
>JAGREJ010000287.1 GCA_020446595.1 Novosphingobium sp.
GCGCCGGTTGCGGTCACCCACCCTTTGAGTTCGGGGTTGAAGAATGGCACCTGGAACTGCGCGGCCATTTCGCTTGCGCCCGGTCCTGCGAAAAGCCCCGCGAAACTGCCTGTCGAAGGTGCTCCATTGGTCGCCAGTCCGCCGCTGAAAGTCGTGCTTCCCCGTGCGAATTGCGTGTCCGTGAGCGCGTAGGTAACGGTGTCATACTGACAACCCATCATGCACTGGATCGAGGCCACAATGTCACCCGCGAGCATGCCGCGCGCAAAATCGAAATCGAATCGCGAAATTCCGTAAAGCATGGTTGCTCCGGCATCGCCCGCGAAATGGCCCGTCAACTGCCCGGTATATCGTGCCGATCCCGTCGTCGGCACTTCGCCGGGCTTGGTCGGCTGTGCAACAGCCCAGGTGCCGTAAGCGATCGTATTGGTATTGCTGCCAGTCGACGCGCTCGCATAGAGATTGACAAATGAAACATAGCGGTATGTCGATCCTGGCTGGTCAGCCGCCGAGACACTAAGTGTGTTGCAGCAATAGGTCGTGGGGTTCTTGTTGGACGGCTCGGCCGAAAATCCCAGCCTGTCCTCCGGATATTCCTCGGACCGCATGAGCGTGCCCGAACCAGCGACAGGCGCAGAAACGAGATAATTCCCGCTGGCCTGGTCAAAGCTGATGACCAGTTCTCCGGCGTCCCGGATGTTCCTGGCCGTATTCATATTGGAAACCGAGCCGTATTCGTGCTGAAATCCGCCGCCCAGCGTCTTCAGGTCTGGATTGTAGAGTCGTTCTGCGAAGATCGTCGCGGGGACCATCTCAAATGATTTGGGCGGACGCCCGTCGGTTGGTGCCGGATCGGTTGCCACAGGCGGAGGCGCCGATGCGACTGTGCCGCTACCACCCCCACCGCAAGCGGAAAGGAGCACAGACATTGTTGCAACCACGAAGACGTAAAGCACGGATAAGCGCATCGCCGATTCTCCCTGTGTTTGACGGTCAGTTTCCACGTTTGGCGATCCACACTCCGACTGCGGATTCGGGGACCTCGTTGAAGAGGAACGGCACAGTCCAGCGCCCGATCAGTTCCTCTCCGTTCGGCCCGGCAAAGAGTCCCGAGAACGCATTCGGACCTTCAGTGTTTGTGGCAAATCGACCCGAGAAATTGCTGCTCCCCGGAGAAAAGACAGTATCTGCAAAGGGGAACGGGCTGATCTCGACCTGTTTGCCCTTGTCATCGATTACCAGAGCCAGTTCTCCGGCGAGCGTGCCCCTGGCGAAATCGAAGCTCAAGGACACGGTCCCGTCGACCCAACCGTCGGTGGTCGTCCTGCCATCCCAGTCTATGGAATCGACGGTCGAACCGCCTTCGACCAATCCCTTGTAACTACCGCTTCCGCTCGTCGGGATGGCCCCTTGAGGAGTGGCGAACCCGAACGCGACAAGACCGCCTCCAACGTCCCGAGCTCCCCAGGCGGCGAGGTTCGAATACTGGTAACGATGATCCGCATCGGGAAACTTGTCGCTGACGCGCGTCATGAAATAGGACGAATTGGGACCGCGCGAAGAAGCCAGGACGAAGCTTTGGTTGGGGTAGCCCTCCAGCGGAATCTGGTTCGGATCGTCCAGGAGACGGTCCCATTCCCCACCGTTTACACTCACCTGATATTGGTTGGACTCCGCGACATAGCGAATTCGCAAGTCGTTGCCCGATGCAATCGACGCGAACTCCTGCGATGTTGGCGAGGAGAAAATGTCCACTCGAGCTGACCCAGGAACCGGAGTTGGAATCGGGACCGGGGCCGATGCGACGATTCCGTCGCCCCCTCCACACGCGGACAGCAGCGCGATGGAGGCAACTGCGAATCCAAACCCAGCAAATTGTGTGAAACTGGCCATGCTTCCGGCCCTCCATCTGGACCAGAACGGCTTCACCGATTCCGGCAGGCCAGGTGAATGAGGCGCCGCCGCTTTTTTGCCGATGGATTGCCGATGGTTTTGAAAAGGTGCCCGATTCAGGCGAGTTTCGCAGGATCCAGCGCGCCACGCACGAAGGGATCGGGCCAGATGCCACGTTTGCGCCAATAGGCGACATGGCCGATGCGCTCGCACAGCCCCGGAAACCGGGGATCGTCGCGGAAGTTCGCGGTCGCGGGAATGAACAGGAACTGCGTTCGCCCCCAGGCTTCGTCTGAATAGAGATCCTGAGTGCGAATTCCGCGCCGGGCCTGAACGATCGGTCCGCGGCTCTCGAACAGGCCTTCCGCAACCCTGTAAGCTGCATCCAGGCGTCCGAGGTAGGACAGCAGCATGATCGCATTGGCCGCAAGTCCCGGCGCCAGCGGTGCGGTCTCGGAACAAATTCGTTCGGCCTCCGCAATATCCTTGGGGGACCCGGAAGCAATTGCGACGAGGGCCGCCCGCCAGGATGCTACGCTCGGCGCGGTAAGGTTTGGAGGGCGGCTCGCGAGGTCATCGAGAAAGGCCAAGGCTGCCTCTGCCCTGCCCGTACAAGCGTAGATCAGCATCCGCGCATTCCAGAGATAGGGACTACCAGGCCAAAGGCGAAGGCCATGGTCGGCGATCTTGTCCGCTTCGGAAACCCTCCCGAAAATCCAGTTCTTGTAGGCGCGGCGATGTAGGGGCGTCGAATTGAAGGGTTCGACCCTGATCGCTCTTTCGTTCAAATCCCATGAGTCGCGACAGCGACCCATGCCCTGATAGAAGAAGGCGAGCTCGTTAAGGGAGTAGGCATTGTCGGGCGCGTCTTTGAGAATTTCGAGCAAGGCATCTTCCCAGCGCGTCCAGGATTCGAGGTCTCGCTGCTGATAGGCAAGGAGGGCTCGTGCATTCGGCTCCTTGGGGTCGAGATGCAGTGCTGTGATCGCGGTCTCGCGTGCAGTGCGGTAATCGTCGAGGGTAATCGCCAGCCAGCCCCAAGCTTCGGCACTGTCGGCATCGAGGGCAACCGCTTTGCGGAAGAGGACCTCCGCGCGCTTCTGATCTTCGGGATCGTCAGTGCCGCGAAGAACACGGCCGCGCTCAATCAGATTGTCGAATTCAGACTGGCGCTTCCGATGGACAAGTACGGCTGCCCCGCCCGCGAGCAACGCTGTCGCTACAATCCCTCCAGCAACGAGCTGCCGTCGGTTGAAACGTTCGCCTTCCGCCACGAATGTCGGCGGTGACTGCCCTTCCCAGTCAATGCCGGTGATCCGATAGCCGACACGCGGCACCGTCTCGACTTCGAAAGCTGCTCCCGTGGTTGCGAGAATCTTGCGGACTTCGGCCACCGCCCGATTGATCGCATCATCGCCAACGACTCTGCCGTCCCAGCAAATTCGCAGGAGATCCTCTCGCGAAAGCACAGCGCCCTGCGCATCGGTCAAGGCAAGGAGAACCTGGATTACACGCGGCTCACCGGTGGCCGCCCCCAATGGCCCTTCCACCTTGCGAAGCGAGGGCCGAATGGAAGCATTCCCAATTGTGAAGTCACCACGCTTGGCCAGCTGCATTGCTGCGCCGGGTCCAGATTCCGCGAAGTCTTCTGTCGCTTCCACCAGGACTTCTTATCCGAGTCCTTGAGGCAGAGCGAGCGAATGAATCCGCTAAAACCGAGCCTCGACACCCAAGCCCAGTTCGCGCGGATCAGCGGCGGTTCCAAGGAAGCTGGGCGGTCCGAAGAGGTAGGTGAGGTGGAACCCGTCAAACAGGTTCCGGGCATAGCCGAACACAGTGAATGAACCTCGCGCCCATGAAACCTTCGCGTCGACGGTCGTCGAGCCGCCGATCCTGCGATCGATCGACTCAAGGTCGTCACTAAAGTAACTGCTGTTGTGCCGTAGTTGCGCCGAGACAGTCAGGGCCTGTGTAGCTCTCCAGTCCACCGAGGCAGAGCCACTGAAGTGCGGCGAACGCTGGAATTGCTTGCCCCGCATACCGTCTGAGGGAGAGATCGTCTCGGTGATCCGCGTATCAAGAAGGCCGACCGAGGCACTCAATTCAATTGCGCGCGATGGTCGCCAGCTAGCTTGAGCTTCGAAACCCATCGTCCAGGCACGCGGCGCATTGGCGATGAAAGCTGACATGTCGATCTGGCCGCCGGGCAACGTGACTGCGACAAGCTGGCTGCGCTGGGCATCGAACATCTCGTAACGAAAGGCATTGGCCGATATTTCGATCCTTCCATCCGCCAATCGCGCGCGAGCGTAGAGCTCGAAGTCCCAGAGATATTCGCGGTCGAAGATTTCGACCCTCGGCCGGTTGAAGTTGAGGTTGACTCCACCGGAATTGGAAGCGCGCTGGACTAGTGCTCCAATACGCAACTCAGGCGTCGGATCCCATGCGAGCTCGGCTTTCGGCAGCCATTCGGAAGAACTGCGATCGTAGTCGAGCGGCAGGTCTATCACTTCACCGGCGAGCGCGCCGCGCCGAATCTGCCGGTCGCGCTGATAGCGCAGACCGAGATTGACGGTCAGCCCTGAGCCGAGACCGAGCGATGCTTCCCCGAAAACACCGAGGCTGGTCTGCCGATCTGCGAACGTCCCGCTGCCCAGAACGAAAGGGAATTGCGACAGGTCTATCGTCTGGCGCAGTCGTATTCGCGTGAAATTGACGCCTCCTGTTATTCTCATCTGCGTCTGTGGGCGCCAAGTAATCAGGGGCTCGACGGAGAAATCGCGAGAGGTGATGTCCGCCTCGCCGAACCCGGCTGGAGCATGCCGCCGGATAGAAGCATGGCCATAGCTTACGGTGGTTTGCGCCTCGAAACGGCCAGTCGGTTGATAGGAAAGCCGTCCAGTCAACGAATTTACTGAAATCGCGAATAGCCCGTATCCTCCATTCGGGTTTCGCCTCGCCTCATAGGGAATCTCGACACCTTCGACCTGCGGCATCTGCGAATGCACGTGCGCGTAGATCAGACTCAGCGACGCGTCCGGCACGGCATCGGGACGCGCCAGCAATTTGAGCCGGACTGATTCCGTTTCATCGCGGTTCGGATCGATGCCCAGGCCCGGAATTGAAATGACGCTGGACGTATCGCTGCGGCGCAGATCACCACTCGCTCGAAAGGCGACTTGGTCGGTAGCGAGCGGTCCGCTCACGGCCGCCGAGACCTGTCTCGTCGCCGCGTCCCCTGCAATTCCGCGGACGCGGCCCTCCCAATCGAAGGAAGGCCCTGCCGTTTCGACGAAAATCGCGCCGGCAATCGAGTTTCGCCCCTGTGTGGTCGTCTGCGGGCTGCGGAATACTTCGACCCGTTCGACATCCCACAGGCTCGTCATACCGAATGCCAGTTCGTAGTAGCTCGCCGGACGGCCATCCACGGTGATCGTTGTGCGAGGTCTGTTGCCCGAAAGAAAGGCGGAGAGATCGCGAACCGCGCCGGTCGTGTCCTGGCCTCTGATTACCGGTCCTTCGCCGCCAGACCCGAGCTGGACGTTCGGCACCATTTGCAACAATTGCTCAATCCGGTCGGGTGCTGCCTGTTTGTCTATCGCACTGCCGTCATAGACGGCCACGCTTGAAGCTGTCTCGTGCTTGCCGCGCGAAATACGTTCTCCGGTTACAACGATTTCAGGTCGCTCAGCAGTTCCCGACCCTGCCGGCAGTGCCGCTGCGGAAGCCGCAAGAAGGAGAGTGCTTGTCATTTCAAGACGGCTTATCGATGCCCAAGGAAGATTGGAAATGGAAACCTTCCGGCACTTGCCTCACATCGCGAGTGGTTCTCCAGCAATGACTGATTCTGGAGTGTGCACCGCAATCCGGAGGAGCCGATAGTCTCTGGCGAACTCGGTCAGGCTGATGTCTTAGATCCCGGCTTCTGAAGCATCTATTTGAGCGGAGATTCCTCTCTCATCGCCTAATCATCAGGAAATCATCGGCACTCATCCATCGACTCAGCATGAACTGAAGGCAAACCTTTTGACCAGGTGACATCGGAGAGAGCTCATGCTGAGAATGACGACCAATTGTGCCGATATTCGAAGCTTGTTGCTGATTCTGGCGCTCTCACTTTCAGGGTGTGGCGCTGGTGGCCAAGCCGTTTCAAGCGGCCCGATTCCAGTGCCGGCACCAGCTCCTGACATTGAACCGCCGCCAAGCAACGCACTCGCGAAACCTCAGGAATTTGCGACATTCTCTATTGCTGCTACCGAAGAACGCTCAGCTGGGGGTGCTGAAATTGTCGCCTCGCGACTGGGGCCTTCAGATTTACGCTTTCGCTACCTTGGCGAAGGGCAAGGCTATCAGGTGGAATTTCCCGGCATGCCAGCGGGAAGCTTGAAGTTCACAAATCCCACCAATGGAAGTTCTCGCTACACAGTGTCTGACGCATCCGGACAGTCTCTGGATACTGCGGTATTCTTGAACAGCCAATCGGGCGAAACGCATTATAGATACACCGACCTGGCCTTCTGGGTTTCGGGAGCGAGCGATCCGGAACAGCGAAAAACGACAACTGGATTTTTTGTCTACGGCACACCTTCCTCAGCGGCGGATATTCCGCGGAGTGGCGCTGGACGTTACGAGGCGGAGGTATTTGGCAAGTCCAGCTTTCAAAGCGATATAGGCGGCAGTGCATACCTGGATTTCGACTTCACCACCGGGAAGCTGGCCGGGCACATGGATCCTGTGCTGCTAAACAAGACCGGCTTTGGCTATGACGAAAAGCTGGAGCGCTATGTTTTCGCTGACACGATCTTCGGGATGGGAAGTGCAAGGTTCAGCGGTCGCTTTGCAGTTCCGGGAAGCAGCGGCACCTCGAGTTTTGAGGGACTGTTCACCGGGCCGGACGCGGAAGAGCTGATGGCGCAGTGGCAGGCACCTTTTCGCATCCCAGGGACAGATACTTGGAACACGATGTACGGCGTCTGGATCGGCAAGAAAACTGAGTAGCCTGGAATCCTGTTGCGGAACCTTCGCAGAGGATGCCCACCAGCCTCTTTGGCATGACAT
>JAGREJ010000288.1 GCA_020446595.1 Novosphingobium sp.
CCTCGACCCGGCAATCCTCCAGCGCGATCTCGTAAGTGAAATTGCCGCCGATCATCGGGATCTTGCGCAGCACATTGAAGCCGGGCGTGCCCTTGTCGATGAGGAAGGCCGAAATGCCGCCGCGCGCGCCCTTGCCCGGCTCTGTCACCGCCATGAGGATGGTGAAATCGGCATCGGCGGCATTGCTGATCCAGATCTTGCGCCCGTTGATGACCCAGTCGTCGCCATCCTTCACGGCCCGTGTAGTCATCGCCGCCGGGTCTGAGCCCGCGCCCGGCTCGGAGATGCCCATGGCCGAGGTCTTCTCTCCCCTTGCGTAGGGGCCGAGATAGGCCTCGCTCTGGCGCCCGTCGCAGGTCTGCTGCAACATGCGCAGATTGGGACTGTCCGGCGGCAGGATGAATTGCACGACCGACTTGCCCAGCTCCTCCTCGACCCCGACAAGTGCGACCGCGGGCAGGTCCATGCCGCCGAATTCCTCGGGCGCATCGAGGCCATACAGGCCAAGCTCCCTGGCCCGCGCACCCAGTTTCGCGCGAAGATCGTCGGGCAGAACCGTGCCCTGACCGCTCGCCTCACGTTCGAGGATCAGCCGCTCAAGCGGCACCAGTTCGTCTTTCACGAACCGCGCGACCAGTTCCTTGAGCATGCGATGCTCATCCGCGAGTTCGAAATTCATGGCAGTGGCCTCTCCCCAGGCTGCTTCACCGGCTTGGCGCGACGATAGCCCCGCTAACCGCATCGCGCTATGCATAGACCATGACAGCACAGACAGCAGCAGCAACCGGCCCGCTTGCGGGCGTGCGCATTCTCGATCTCACCAGCGTCGTTAACGGCGCCTATGCGACGCAAATACTCGGCGATCAGGGCGCGGACATTATCAAGCTCGAAGACCCCGGCGGTGACATCATGCGTCACCCCGGTGTGCCAGGGGGACGCAATGCCGATGGTTTGGGGCCGAATTTCCTCACGCTGAACCGCAACAAGCGTTCGATCGTGCTCGATCTCAAGCAGGACAAGGCCCGCAAGGCCATGGCGAAACTGATAGCGACCTGCGACGTTTTCGTCGCTTCGGTGCGTTACGAGGCGCTGACCCGGCTCGGCCTGTCCTATGAGGAAGTCAGCGCGATCCGGCCCGACATCATCTATGCCCACGCCGCCGGGTTCGGCTCGGACGGTCCCTATGCAGGGCTCCCGGCCTATGATGACCTGATCCAGGCCGCCTCGGGCATGGCCGATCTCATCCCGCGAACCTTCGGTGGCGAACCAGCCCTGCTTCCGACCCAGGCTGCCGACAAGGTCTCGGGGCTGTTCCTGGCGCAAGCCGTGTCCGCTGCGCTGTTCCACCGCGAGCGCACCGGCAAAGGCCAATTCGTCGAAGTGCCGATGCTCGAATGCGTGACCAGTTTCGTGCTGGTCGAGAACCTGTATGGCCATGTCTACCAGCCGCCGGCCGACCAGTTGGGCTACCCGCGCACGCTCAATCCGTTTCGCAAGCCATTCGCCACGAAGGACGGCCACATCGGCCTGCTTCCTTACAACAACAAGCACTGGGCGGTGTTCTTCCGGGTCGCGGATTTTGGCGACGAGTTTGCGGCGCGGCCCGAGTTCGCCACCGTCTCGGG
This sequence comes from Novosphingobium sp., assembly GCA_020446595.1. GTDB lineage: Bacteria > Pseudomonadota > Alphaproteobacteria > Sphingomonadales > Sphingomonadaceae > Novosphingobium. The sequence goes on from JAGREJ010000288.1 coordinate 1,626, forward strand.
CCGCAACAACAACATTCGCGAGCTTTATGCGCTTGTCGAGAAGGTCGCGGCCACCAAAACCACACAGGAATGGATCGATCTACTGCGTCCGCTCTCGATTCCCGTGATCGCTCTCAACCGTCTCGACGATCTGGAAAACGATCCGCACCTTCAGGCGGTGGGTTTCTTCGAGCACCTCGAACATCCCCAGGTTGGACACTATCAAGTCCCGAAGCCACCGGTGAAATTCGCCCAGACTCCTTCATCGATTCGCAGTCACGCGCCACAACTGGGTGAACACAGCGCCCAAATCCTGTCCGAAGCCGGACTGGACGATGAAGAAATCGCGCAGGCGACGGGCAGCTAGCGTTTCAAGCCTCGTTGGTGAACACTACCGTCCCCGAAGCGGTGAACATGCCGCCGACGCCATGGCAGAACGAGATTTTCGCCCCTTCGACCTGCGCGGGGGCAATCCCGCGCATCTGCCGCACGCTCTCCTGCAAGGCATACATGCCGTAGCGGCCCGAATGCATGTAGGAGAGGCCGCCGCCGTTGGTATTGGTCGGCAGCTCCCCGCCGGGCGCGGTGCGCCGCTCACGATAGAAGTCCTTCGCCTCATCGGGCTTGCAAAAGCCGAGATCGCCAAGGCCATAGAGCGGCAGGTGGGCGAAGGCGTCGTAGATCATCAGGTGATCGACATCGGCGTGGGAAATGCCCGCCGATTCAAACGCCAGTCCGCTGGACACACGGAATGCCCGCGACGAAGTAAAATCCTCCATCTGGCTGATCGGACGAGCCTCGCTGCTTTCGCCTGTGCCCAGCACGTATACCGGCTTGCCGGGTAGATCGCGGGCGCGCTCTGCACTGGTGAGAATTAGCGCGCCGCCGCCATCGGTGACGAGGCAGCACATCGCCTTGGTGAACGGGTAGGCGATCATCTTGTCGTTCATCACGTCATCGACGGTGATCGGTTCCTGACGCGTTGCGCGCGGGTTCTTCATGGCCCACTCGCGCTGGATGACCGCCACGCGGGCCAAGTCCTCGATGTCGGCGCCGGTTTCCTTAAGGTAGCGCAGGACCGGAATGGTGAAC